>DAITPG010000054.1:0-12001 GCA_036833715.1 Eubacteriaceae bacterium
TTTGCTCATGCGTTTAAAGATTCAGGCAAAGCCTGATAAATTTTTGAAATTCGCACAACCGCTTTACGGTTATGCTCATGCGTTTAAAGATTCAGGCAAAGCCTGATAAATTAGTGTCACATTATTGTCCAATACGTGTCGCTCTGAGCGTCCCTGCGCCTTGCCTTCGGGCTTTTCCTTTGATCTTTTGTAAGCTCAATGAAGCGGCAAACAAAAAACACCGTTCTTGTCCGTCTGACCTTTATGAATGGCAGATCGGCTTACTCGGTGTTCGGTAAAATTTACGGATGTTCACGTTAGGCGTTGTCCTTGTTTCGAATCTTTCGAATGATTTTTGTCCGCAATTTTTTACAGTGCCATTGTAGCACCGCCTTTTGCTGACATGCCATGACAAAGAATTTTGCGTATTTTGGCAGGCTGCTTTTGACAAACGCGCGCGCAGATGGTAAATTAATAAGAGAAGACAAAAAGGGGAACAGGCATGAAAAAATTCGTTACGGCGCTTTTACTGTGCGTACTTGTTATCGCCGCGCTCTCGGGCTGCCAAAGCAAGGGTTTTGCGCTCACATCCTTTGACGGATTGACGCTTTCGGAACTCCAAAAAAAGGTCAACAGCAAAATGGAGCTTTCGGGGATCAAACTGCCGGCCTTTGAAAAGAAAACCAAAGAAAGCGGAGAAGTCTATTATCTGTCCGAATTCGAAGGCACCTATTTAATGGTGAATATTGTCGATGACGGGCAAATGCTGATGGTGGTGACGGACAAGGCGGTTTCGGACGATCTGGAAATGACGGGCTCTGAATTATACAAGATCGCGAGGGGTGTGATTGCGGTGGTGGACCCCGACGCAAGCGCCGACTTATTTGCGCTGATTTTGACGGAGGGTTCGGCAAAATCGGACAAGTACCGTTATACCTACGTGGAGGACGACAAGCTGGCGGGGATATTGATCGGGGAATGATCCTATCGCCGTACCGAGAGTATTTGGGCGAAGGATATGGCTCATACTTTTACAGAACCGCAAGGAATCAAAGCGGTTCTTTTTTGTTTGAACTACCATTTGCAGGCGGTTGCGCTTATGGGCTAGTATGAATATTAACGCAACGTGCATTTGAAAGCTCGGCTTATGCTGATTATTTGCTATCAAATTATAATAGGTTTTGACTTCAAATGTTCAGCATGCTATAGTAAAAATTGCTTGGAAAGGAGACAAAAATGAAAAACAAAATGGCAGTTTTATTGATGATTTTTTTGCTGCTGCTGACCGCGTCCTCCTGCTCGGGAACGAAATATAAGCCATTCGGGCAAACAGCGGAGGCTTTAACAGAAAAGATCAACGAGAATTTAAAGGAATCGGGCTCAGCCGATAGACTCGCAGAATATGAAGTGTTAAGCGAAGATGGAGAAAAGGGTTATGTGTTTGTGATCGGCGATAACATGCGCCTGACGATATCGGATAACAACGGGAAGGATGAGCTTGCGCTAAGCATGCAAACCGACGGCGAAGCGGATTACGACGAAAGCAACGCTTTTTATCTGATCGCATGCGCGCTGACGGAGACCGTCGATAATACAGCAGATATCGAGACGATTTCGGATATGATCAACCTGGCCCGTCCCAATTCAAAATACATGAAAACCGTTATGGGTGATTATTCTTACGGAGCGGAATCCGATGATCTGGAAATGAATTTTTACATAAGAAAAATGTAAGCTTGAAATACGCGATTCTTTTATTCCGACCAGATGTTTTTATAGAAGAGCCAATAAATAAAAACGAAAACCGAAGTCTGCATTCGCATTCTTCGGTTTTTTATTTTACACTTTTTAACTTTCTTCGATTTGCTTTATTCCGTCTGTTCGGTATCTTTTTGAGCTTCGTTCACGATCTGTGTTTGTTTTTTCTTTCGAAACACCACCATCAAGATGATGGCGACAAGCGCGGCAGCCATTACGGCGGCCAGTATCCAAACGGGCGAGGTGTCGCCGGTATCGGGTGAAGCGTCCACGGGCGTGTCCGGTGTTTCCGGTTCGGGATCGACCGGCGGGTCTACGGGGGGCTGTTCCGTCATCTCAAACACGGCATGGATATCATAGGTGCGGCCTTCCGTAAGGGTATAATCGGCATCGGTGCCCAGCAGGGTGTCGCCGTCATGCCAGCCTTTGAACGCGTAATATTGATCCGGCGTTGCCACGGCTTTGTAAACAGAGGTGTTGGTATCATAAATCAGCGATACGCTGCCTCCTTCTCCGGAAGTCACGCGCGCGGTCTTGCCGCCGATGGTGATCTCGACTTCCGAAAGGGGATTGTCGGAGCAGTTAAACAGGCCGTAGGAGAAATCCGCCGGCGTGACCAGCGTCGTGATTTTATTTGCGGAACAGTCCAGCGCGTATAGATAACCGTTGACGCTTACGTCCAGCTGCATGAGCGCGTTGCTGTTGCAGTACAGCTCCATCAGCATCGGATTGCCGCTCACATCCAGCGCGGTGAGCGCGTTGGCGGAGCAGTCAAGGCTCATCAGCGGCGTCCCTAATTCCGGTTCCTCATCCAAAGCCTTTACAAGATCGTCAAGGCCTTCGATTTTGGTCTTGTTTTTGATTTCGGTCAGCGCGGAAGCGCTGTAGGGATCGGGTATGTCGGATGGATCATCCTTCTTTAAAAGCAGCGTTTCCAGTTGGTTGCCCGAACACAGAAGCTGCAGCAGCATTTCATTGAAGCGGGTATCCAACGTTGTAAGCTTGTTGTTGCTGCAATCGAGATAATTCAGCCAGGTAAGATGAGAAACATCCAGCGAGGTGAGCTCGTTGTCGCTGCAGACCAGCATGTCAAGTTCGGTATTTTTGGCGAGATTCAGTTCCGTAAGGGCGTTATGAGAACAATCGGCCGAATAAAGCTGCGCGCAATCGCTTAGATCAAGCGAAGCCAGCTTATTGTAGGAGCAATCCAGCATAAATAAATCGGTATTTAAATTCAGCTTTGTCAGCTCGTTATGAGCGCAGGCAAGCATCATCATGGAAGGCTGAACGCTGGTGTCCAATGAAGTCAGCTTGTTGTTGGAGCAGTCCAAGATCAGCATGGGCAGCGAAATCGGCAGCGCCGACATCGATTGAATCATGGCCCCGCAATCCTTTAAGCTCAAACCGTCCTTCTGCAGGCTGAGCGCCGAAAGTCCATTGGCTCCGTCCTCTGAAAAGAGCGCCGTAAGCGCATCCAATGACAGAGTGGATGAGGATTTGGGCAGCGTCAGTTCGGTAAGCGCGTTGTCGGTGCAGCCTGCCATCAAAAGGGCGGTGTTTTGGGTGAGGTCTAGCTTGGCGATCTGATTAAAATTGCAGGATACGATCAAAAGGTTTTTGCTGTCTTTCACATCGAGCGCGGTCAGCTTGTTGTCATCGCAGACGAGCGCAAGCAGCGCTGCTTTCCCTTTAAAATTAAGCTCCGTTAATGCGTTGCCGTTGC
The DNA here is from genome assembly GCA_036833715.1 of Eubacteriaceae bacterium. Classification (GTDB taxonomy): domain Bacteria; phylum Bacillota; class Clostridia; order Eubacteriales; family Anaerofustaceae; genus JBGMEA01. Next base: position 3,461 of record DAITPG010000054.1, read on the forward strand.
AGACAAGCAGGGTAAGCCCTTTGCAGGTTGAAAGATCCATTTGGCTCAGCTTGTTGCTTGAGCAGTCAAGTTGCTTAAGCGCCGCATTGAGTGTAAGCTCCGTCATGCCGTTTTCGGAGCAGATCAGTGTTTCCAGCTTGGTCTGTTTGCTTACATCAAGCTTCGTAAGCTTATTTTGCATGCAGTCGAGCACGGTAAGCTTGGGACAGAGCGCGATATTCAGCGTCGTCAAACCGAGATTTTGGCAGATGAGCGTTTCAAGATCGGGATATTTGCTTAGATCCAGGGCGCTGAACGAATTGGCGGAACAATTGAGCGTTTGAAGGCCCGGTGCCTTGAAATCGGAGGACGGCAATTGGTTGTCCGAACAGTCGAGGTCCGTCAGTTTTGTACAGGCGCTTAAGTCCAGCGATGTGAGCCCGTTGCCGGCGCAGTTTAAATGCGTAAGCTCGGGGAATGCCGAAAAATCATAGGATTTTAAGGCATTATAAGAATAGTTTAATTTTTTCAGTTTGGAGCTGTCTATGGGAAGGCTGCGCAGCTTGTTGCCGCCGCAATATAACTCTTCCAGCACAAGGCCGCTTAAATCAAGCGAATCAAGCTGAAGATCGGTGCAATCCAAAACCTTCAGCGCGGCACAGGCCGTAACATCCAAGGAATCGAGCGGATTGGTGCCGCAAAATAATTTTGTAAGCGCCGTGTTTTTCGAAAGATCAAGCATCGAAAGCGCACAACCGGAGCAATCCAGATAATCCAGCTGCGCACAATCGCCGGTATCGAGCATCATCAGCGAATTATAAGAGCAGTCAAGGTATTCAAGGGATGCGCAGCCCGATAGATCCAATGCTTCGATGGCGTTGAAGACGCATTCCAGCTTGATCAGGGCGGGTTGGTCACCCAGCTTCAGTTCACTCAGCTGATTATTTGAGCAGATAAGTGTTTCCAGCTTTTCGCAGCCGGTCACATCAAGGGATTCGATCAAATTCATCCCCAAGGTAAGCAGATCGTCGATAGAAATATCGCCGTCCGGCAAGTCGACCTCCGCGGTGATATTCAGCTCAGTCAAGGATGAGCAGCCGCTTAGGTTCAATTCTCCGCCCAGTCCGGCAGCCTTGCTCCAGTCGATCGATCGGAGCCGCATTTCACCTCCCGAGGCAACCCATTGAACACCCGCCCATTTGGCCGGGTCGGCAAGGTCATATTTGAGAATTTGCGCGTTGGTTTCGGCTTCCGTCGCCGAAGTCTGCTTTAAAAAAGCGACCAGCGCGTTGTAGTCGTGGTCGTTGTAAACCTCCGCTCCCTTGGTGTATGCGGAAACGGAATTCGGTATCATCAGAGCAAAAAAAAGAAACAGCGTTATCACTATGGCGGTTTTATGTTTCAAAGCCGTGTGTCCCCCTAAAATCATTAAAAATGCTGTCAGATTCATTATATAGCATTGTCAAAAAAAGACAAGAAAAATGTTTGAAAGATCGACGAAAAGCACAAGATTCGACATCGATTTATCTTGGTTCCGGCTTTGGTCTAAAGAACGCCAGGAAGCGCATTCGGAGCAATAAAAAAAGCGGGCGAAGCCGCGCATTTTTCGCTGTAAGGCATGAAATAATCGATCCGGTTAGTTTGTTAGACCGGTATTCAGCGACCGGTCATTTTTCGCTGAGATAAAGCTCCATCTGCATTGTCCATGGCAAGTAAATAACGGAAAGGGAGATGCCCTTTTCATTAAAAGCCGTGTAGCGGCAATCGGTAATAAAGGTCGGTTTGACATTAAAGCCCTTGAGCTGCAGCAGGGATATGTATGCCTGATATTCTTCGATGGCAATTTCGGAGACGACCATTTTAATGGTACCGAAGCTGTCATCCACCGAAGTCAGCGCGCCCGCTTCACATGCGGGCAGATTTCCCATTAAGCCTTCCTTCGGCCACCGCATTTTGCTGATGAGCAAAGAGGAGTAGCCCAGATAGGAGCTTGTGGCAATGTAGGCCGTGCCGTTGTAAACCTTGGTTATGCCAAACCCGTATTGCTCAAGTTGGATCTCTTGCAAAACTTCATTGGGATCAAGCGAAGGATCGACGGCATAGACGAGAGCCAAAGCGATTTTTATGAATTTTTCACGCTTGTCATAGGTGTTTTCCGGCGTGAATGAGCTCTCATTTTCAAATAAATTGATGGAGTAATTGCCGTACCGATCCGGTACGATAAAAATGAATAAATAAGGCGAAATCTGCGAGCTGTATTTTGTATATTCCCTATCGCCGACGGTCACTTTTTCGGCAGTAAAACCCGGAATGGGTACATCCCAGCCGTTGTAGCGCAGGGAGTCTGCAATGTTTGTTCCTAGATCATCGACCGTCATCGTAAAGGTAGGCAGCCAAGCGAGTCGAAAGCAGCCGCTCAAGGAAATCAATATCACCGTAATAAGCAAAAAAATGCCTGCTTTTTTCATATCTATCCTCCCAACAATAAGCCTAAACCTTGGCAAGGCATTGCATACAATATTATCTGTGTTTCAGAGCTTATTCGATCATCTGCGTTTTTTGCGGACGGGCTTTTTCTGCCGCGTGGAAACAAAGCCGATAATACCCGCCGCCAGCACGCACAGTATGGCAATAAACAGCGGAGCGGAATCCCCGGTCTGCGGCGTGTCGGGATCGTTGTCCGCCGGTTTCGTCGGATTTGTCGGTTCGTTATCCGTCGGTGTTTCGATTGGCGGATCGGACGGAGAAGACGGCTTTGCGAAATTGGCAGCCAGAATGTATTGGGTGCCGACGCTGAGATCAAGCGATTCCGAAGCCGAAACTTCCGTGGCGCCCTGTGTCCAGCCGGCAAAACGGTAGCCGTCCGCGGGGATCGCGGAAGCCTGGTAGAGGCTTTGCGCGGCATCATAAAGCAGCGATACGGCGCCGTTTCCCGCGCTGATGAGGGTGACGGTCTGGCCGTCGATCACTACGGACAGGTCGGTAATGGGGTTGCCCTCACTTTTAAAATAGCCCTGCGAAAAATACGACGACGCCGAGGAAAGAGAGCCGATGGCGTTAGAGGAGCAGTCGAGCTGATACAGATAGGTCTGCGCCGAAAGGTCAAGGGCGGTAAGCGCGTTGTCCGCGCAGTTTAAACTCAGCAGAAGCGCGTTGCTGCGAAGGTCGAGCGCCGTCAGTTTGTTTGTTGAACAATCGAGCGAAAGCAGCGGAAGGTCGGCTCCCGATTCTTCGCCGTACTGCGCTTTCAGCTCTTCGTCTGTAAGGCCGTCCGGCAAGGCTTCGTCAATAGTTTCTTCATCGGGAAATTCGGCTGCTTTGTCAGCGCTCAGGCTCAGCGAAGCGAGTCGGTTGCGGGCGCAGTTGAGCGAGGTAAGGTTGTTGAGCATGGATACGTCCAATGCCGTAAGCAGATTATCGGAGCAGTTGATGCTTTTTAACAGCGTGTTGGCGCTTACATCCAGCCCGCTCAGCTGATTTACGGAGCAGTCGAGCGTATTTAAAGATGCGCATTTGCCGGTGTCCAGCATAGTCAGCTTATTGGAAGCGCAGCTGAGACTGACGAGCGCTTCATTCAGCGTAAGCTGTGTGATCGCGTTTTTGGCACAGTCAAGAGAGGTCAAATCATAAAGATCCTTCACATCCAGCGCGAACAGCTTGTTTGCGGCGCAGTTGAGCGATACGAGCTTAGCATTGTTTTTAAATCCCAAAAACATCAAAAAGTTATCGGAGCAGGCAAGCGAAGTCAGCTCGGGATTTGCGTCGGTGTTGAGCGAGGTGAGCAGGTTGGTTGAGCAGTCCAGCGTTTGAAGCAGGCCGTTTTTGTTTATATCCAGCACCGAGATGCGGTTGTTGTTGCAGGCGAGCGCCGTAAGCGCCGTAAGCTCCGATAGATTCAACGCGGAAAGCATGTTTTGTCCGCAGTAGAGCTCCTTTAATTTGGCCGCCGATACGAGATCAAGCTCCGTCAGGCGGTTGTTAGCGCAGTCCAAATAGGTGAGCGCATTTAAATCACCGATATCGAGCGCCTCAATGGCGTTGTTTTTGCAAGATAATGTTTCAAGAAGCGCATTGTTTTTCATTTCCAAAGAAGCAATGGCGTTATCGGCGCAGTCCAGATAGGCGAGTGCGGCATTATCGGCAACGCTCAGGCTTTTCAGTTTGTTGCCGGCGCAGCCCAGACGGGTAAGCGCGGCACAGCCGCTCACGTTCAGTTCTGCAAGCGCGTTGGCATTGATGTCGAGCGAAATCAGCGAGGCGCAGCCGCTGAGATCGAAGCTGCCCGCAAGGCCGCGCGCGTTCCAGTCGATTGCCAGCAGATACTGAATGCCGTCAGCTTCCGCCCAGGTCACGCCTGTCCACTCGCCGGGATGTTCGATATCAACGCCGAGGGCATCGGCGTTGGTTTTTTCGTCCGTTGCCGACGGCTGGGAAAGAAACGCTTTCAATGCGGCAAGATCGTGCGCATCAAAAACAGCCGTGCCCAAGTCTTCGGCAAGCACGGCGGAGGGCATGGATGCGAAAATTAAAATCAACGCGGCAAAAATTGCGGCAAGCTTTCTTTTCAATCCCAACTCCGACAGTTTTATTTAGTTCCATTATAGTGCCAAACGGCGTAAAATACAAGTTTCTAAGACTTCTTTAATGTTTGTGAGAGAAAAATGAAAAATCGATCAAATAATACTTGCAATTTACAACTATTGCATATTATAATTATTGCAAGGAGAAAGTAATATGAAATCACCGAAATCATCCAAACAATTAAGGGAGCTTGTCCGTACGATGGAACGAAAGTTAGGCATACTCGAGGACACCGAGTTTTCGTGCTGCGACATCACGTTGGCGCAATGCCACGCGCTGGTGGAGATCGGGCGCGCGAAATCGATCTCACTCAACGATTTGTCCGAGCTGCTGGGACTCGAGAACAGCACCCTCAGCCGCACCGTCAATAATCTGGTCACGAACGGCATGGTTTCGCGCAGCGCCGACTCGCAGGACCGAAGATACATCGCCATCGAGCTGACGGATTGCGGGCAGAAGACCTTTGAGCAGATCGAAGGGAATATGGACCGCTATTACGAAAAGATCTTTGCGCATATACCCGAGGAAAAGCAGGCGCAGGTGCTGGAGAGTCTGAACCTGCTGATTGAGGCGGCTGTGGAAAGCGGCTGCTGCTGAAGCTTGCGGTGCAGCCTCTGCTCGGTCAACAGCCCTGAGTTTAGAAAAAATATAAAAAACAAATACGGAGGAATACTATGTTGATTTTACTGATTGCCATTATCGGGTTTTCCTTATTGATTTCAGGCGGAGAAGATTCTGCATTCCAAGAATATTGCCGTTTGGAATGCTGGGAAGAAAAAAGACCCTGCTGCCGAACCGCCTGATGAATTATCGATTTCAAATAGAATCAAAGGAGCATTTATGGAATATAAAATCAGAACCGAAGTCAAAAAGCATTACGGCGGCATCGCCGAAAGTGTGCTGAAAGGGAAAACGTCCTCCTGCTGCTCGTCCTCGGCCTGCTGCTCGGCGCAGCCGGATATCGGCTACGGCAGCACAGATCTGACCGGACTGCCCAAAGACGCGGTGAACGCATCGCTGGGATGCGCCAATCCTCTGCTGTTTGCGAAGATCAAGGAAGGGGAGTGCGTGCTTGACCTCGGCAGCGGCGGCGGCATCGATGTGCTGGCAGCCTCAAAATACGTCGGTGAGAGCGGCAAGGTGTACGGTTTGGACATGACGGACGAAATGCTGGCGCTGGCCAACCAAAACAAGGCGGAAATGGGCGCAGCAAACGTTGACTTTTTAAAAGGATACATTGAGGATATCCCGCTGAAGGATGAGCTCGTCGATGTGGTGATGTCCAACTGCGTGATCAATTTATCGGAGAACAAGGAAAAGGCGGTTTCGGAAGCGTACCGCGTACTCAAACAAGGCGGACGGCTTGCCGTCGCCGATATGATCTCGCTGAAGCCGATATCCCCAGCCATCCGAAAACAGGCCGAACTGTGGTGCGGCTGCCTTGCGGGCACCATCGGCATCGACGAATATCAAGCGGTTTTGGAAAAGGCCGGTTTTAAGGAGATCGAGATCACGTCCGTATCGGTCTACACAAAGGAGGTGCTGGAAAGCATTTACGGCACCGATTATCTGCATGATTTTAACGCGGAGCAGGCCGCCGAGCTGTACGGCGCTTTCGCCAGCGCGCACATCAAAGCGTTAAAATAGAAAGTCAGCAGCCATAAAGCGGAGCTTTCCGCTTTTTTATTATCCGAATTAAATCCGATGTTTTGAAAAAGCAATCAAACCCTATTGTTTTCATCAAAAATTAACAAAAAAACGATTGACATCCTTCCTTTTCAGTAATAATATAATGATATCAAAATGATATCACTACAACGAAAGTCGGCCTCGTTGAATCGATATCGAAAGGGAGGGGTATGAAATGAAAAAAGTGATCGCGATATTTGCCCTTATCTTCCTGCTTGCGGCGATGGGTGGCTGCACACAAACCAAGGCGTTCCGCATGACGGACGAAGAATTCCGCGCTAAGCTCAACGAAAACCTCGCTGCGCTCGGCTCGGAACTCGTGCTGCCCGCATTCGAGAAACAGAACGGAACCATCAGCGTCAACGGCGGACCGTTGAAGGAAGACAAACGCAATTTCGACTATGTATGCATTATCGATGAGCGGATCATCTTAACTGTCAGTCCGGGTGTATGGTTGAACGGTGACAGCGTGCTTCTGACGGTTTGGCCGGAGCAGGATGCGACGGAAGAAGAAAAGGCGAGGCTTTTGGAGGAATATGTTGTCCTGGCTTCGGCTGTTATCATGACCATCGATCTAAAGGAAGATCTGCAAAATATTCTCAGCCATTTAAAATTGGCCACCAAAGAGGAAGGGATCCTTGATTATGATTCGTACCACATGGCTTATGAGTCGAATGTCAGAAGCGAAGACCGCATCTTTAAGGCCGAATGGATGAGATGACAGGCCGTTTGTAACAGTTTTATTATTAAAGATTCAATGAAACAATACAGAAATTTTATGTTTGAAGGGAGTTTACCATATGAGTGAACCGATCAAATCTCAAAAATCAGATTATGAAGAAATCGAATTAAAAGCCGCAAGCGGCATGGGCATGCTGATCCTCAACATTCTGCTGATGCTGGGCAGCATCGCTCTGACGGTGTTTTCCGTGATCCTTTTGGACTCGGGCGGCGGTTTTCTGCCGGGACTGATGCTGATCGTCGCGCTGGTCTATTTAGTGATCGCGGGACCGATCCTGTTCGGCGGGCTGAAAATTTTAAAGCCCAACGAAGCGCTGGTGCTTACGCTGTTCGGCAAATATGTGGGCACGCTTAAGGGAGAAGGCTTTTTCTTTGTGAACCCGTTTGTAAGTTCGGCCGCTCCGGCGCCTCTTGTGGCTACTTCCGCGGGCATTGAGCTTACGCAAAACGCGGCCAAAACCGGCCAGCAGGCTAACGCCGTCACTTATCAAAAAATCAAGAAGATATCCTTAAAAACCATGACGCTCAACAACGACAAGCAGAAGATCAACGATGAGCTGGGCAATCCCATCATCATCGGCATTGTGGTGATCTGGCGCGTGGTCAACACCGCCAAGGCCGTATTCAACGTAGACAATTACACCGAGTTTTTATCGATCCAGTGCGATTCGTCCCTGCGCAACATCGTGCGCCTGTACCCGTATGACAGCACCTGCGACAACGAAAAATCCCTGCGCGGCAGCAGTCAGGAAGTCGCCGACATGCTCAAGACCGAGATTCAGCAAAAGGTGGAGATCGCGGGATTGGAAATTCTCGAAGCGCGCATCACGCATTTATCCTACGCGCCCGAGATCGCCGCGGCGATGCTGCAGCGTCAGCAGGCTTCGGCTATCATCGACGCAAGGCAGATGATCGTGGAAGGCGCTGTGGGCATGGTGCAGATGGCCCTTGAAAAGCTGAGCGAGGGGAATGTGGTGGAGCTGGATGAGGAAAGAAAAGCCGCGATGGTGAGCAATCTTTTGGTTGTCCTTTGCGGGAACAGGGACGCGCAGCCTGTTGTCAACAGCGGCTCGATCTATTAATGGCAGGCTGCTGAAAAGCTCGAAACGTGAATAACTGAACACAATTTTTTTCGCTGACATTGAATATTTTATCGATACGAAATATTGATATTTATTGTTACTGTATTTTTTAAATCAAAACAACTCATGCCGCAATCGCGAGGCAGCGATTGCTAAGAGAAATGTTATTGATAAATAATCATGTTCGTGATTTTTAACTGTTGTTTGTATCTAAACTGCGGTCATGCCGCGTCGGCGGCAGCGACCAACTTTTCGAAAAGTTGGACAAAAGGTACTCGCTGATAAGGCCTGCGCGACCGTTACCTAAAGCATTTTGACAGATGGATACTCGACTTGTAAACCGGGTTTCAAGGTAGTGGTAAATTAATGTGATTCACTTCGCTCCGCTGCGTTCATGCTGGGGCATATAGAACTCCTGCGCTTACGCTCCGTCGGATGTTTATGCCCCGCACACCCTAGTACAAGCTCG
>DAITPG010000055.1:0-11974 GCA_036833715.1 Eubacteriaceae bacterium
CCTGCTCGGCCTTATCAAGCTCGCGGCTCCGCACCCGCCGGTGGTTGACTAACTACGATCTTTGATTTATAGGTAAGCATATCTTGCTTTGGGATTACAAAGATCGATCTACGTCTCTTAGCGGTGGGTAAGCCCCCCGAGCTTTATAGTATGAGAGTATGCGCCATAAATTTTCTATGAAATTTAGTGTAGTAACACCATACGTCAAGGCATAAACGTTTCAGAGTGAATATAGATTTTTTAATCCTTCGATATATGCATTTTCCTGTGTCATGATTGTATTGGACGATCATAAAAGATCATCATTTTCGCATCTGCTCAAAGAAAATGGATTGTTTCGAATGAAAAGAGATAACGACTTTCACAGCTTAGTTATGTGAACTTCCATTATTCAACAAATCATAAAAGGTTGGTTAAACTAATCGTGGCTGGAAAATACATATCCGAATCGATCATTTAAGTAATTAATAAATTGAGGTGGTATAATGAACTGGGATGATATAGATGAAGTTCTTTACGGTGGCACCAAGAAAGAAATATCGAATTTGAAATGCCCTGATTGCGGCGGATGCTTATCTTTCAGCTATTCCGAGTTCGAATTAGGAAGTACATTTGTTTTATCTTGCATTCAATGTTTTACTTTTTCTCGTGGACACAACGGGCCAAAACCGAACTGCGCTAAGTTTTTTAGGAACGAATACACTATACGGTAAACTCTATAAACTTGAAACGTTTTTGATGACCTTTCTTTCGCTAAAAGTCGCTTGCCGAACAATTAATCTTTAAAAACAACCCCCTAACACCCCTCACCCTGCATCATCCCTTATGATGCACTCATAAACACATCAATCGTAATGATTTACTTATAAATGCATCAAACGCTTGCAAAAACGGCCGCTCCGTATTATAGTGGATACAAGGAGAACCGCATGTATTTTGTGATTATCGGTGATATCGTCGATTCAAAAAAAATAGATAACCGAAGCGAGCTGCAGCGCCGTTTCAATGCCATTTTAAAGGGCGTCAACGAAACGTACCGCGAAGAGATCGCTTCCAAATTCATCATTACGCTGGGCGATGAGTTTCAGGGCGTGCTGCGCTGCGGCGCGCGGCTGATGGAAATCATCGACGCCATTGAGTTTCAGCTTTATCCCGTGGCCGTGCGTTTTGGAATAGGCATCGGCGAGATCACAACCGAAATCAACGCCGAAATGGCCATCGGAGCCGACGGCCCCGCCTATTACAACGCGCGCAAAATGGTCGAAGAGATCAAGGAAGACGAGAAAAGCAAAATGCCGCAGGGCTTTTCGGTGAAGCTTTGCTCATCCCTTGCGTCCGAGGATGAAACGCTCAACACTGTTTTTTCGCTGTGTACCTTTATGAAAAGCAAATGGACGCAGCGCCAGCGTGAGATCATTTTCGATCACCTGCTCTATGGCGACAATCAAAGGAAAATGGCGCAGCGGCTGGGCATTACGCAGTCCAGCGTGCAAAGGAGCCTGAGCGCTTCGGGCTATTACACCTATAAAAAAGCGCGGGAGTATGCTTCGCGCGTACTTTCGGAGAAATGGGGGCCATCATGAAACCGTTGATGCTCATATTGCTTTTGGCGCATTTTTTGGGTGATTTTTATTTTCAATTTCAAATGCTTTCCGATAAAAAGGACCGGCATTTTCGATACCTGCTGCTGCACGGAGTTCAGTACGCCGCCGTGATGATCGCGGCCGTGTACCTCGTGTTCGGCGAGGCGCTGCTCGGCTATGCCGCTGTGGCGGCTGCTTTGTATCTGCTCATCGATGCAGTCAAGTTTTTTATTTCCCGGAAAATCAGCGCCGCAAAAGAAGGCGCGGTTTATCTTGCGGATCAGGCGCTGCATTTGGCAACGCTCGCCGCCGTCGCAGCTTCTGCGTATCTCGGGATGGGCGCGCCCGCGCTCACCGGCTGGCTGAATTATCTGTTTTACCACTTTGGTCTTAACGCCGATACGGTATTTGCCTGGCTTACGGCTTTAACCGCCGCCGTCCGCCCCGCAAACATCACCGTCAAAAAACTCATAGGCACCTACAAGCCTAAGCAGAAGCCTTCCGAAAGCGTCCCCCATGTCGTTACGGAGAGCGATACGGAAAGCAATAAGGCCGGGGCGCTTATCGGCACGCTCGAACGCCTGCTTATGCTCATCCTGATTTCGATGATGCAATATTCGGCCATCGGCCTGGTGTTAACGGCAAAATCCATCGCGCGCTATAAAAAGATCGAGGAAGATTCCGCGTTCGGTGAATATTACCTGCTGGGCACGCTGATGAGCACGCTTTTGGTGATCGTGATACATATTTTCATTTTTTAAAAAATAAAAAAAGGAGACGGCCCGCGACCGTCGTATAAATATGGTATAATCAAAGCAAGGTGGACGATGAATATCAGAGAAGAGAAGCAAAAACGGGAACAAGTGATCTTAAGCCCCTACGCGCAGCTTTCGGCGCACAGCAAGGGCAGGGAGCGCCCTGAGGAGGAATGCCTCATCCGCACCTGCTACGAGCGAGACCGCGACCGCATCCTGCACAGCAAATCTTTTCGGCGTTTAAAGCATAAAACGCAGGTGTTCATCGCGCCCGAGGGCGACCATTACCGCACCCGGCTTACGCATACACTGGAGGTCGCGCAGATCGCGCGCACCATCGCAACCTCGCTGTGCCTCAATGAATCTCTCACCGAAGCCATCGCGCTGGGGCATGACCTCGGCCATACGCCGTTCGGGCATACGGGAGAAGAGGTATTCAATGAAATATGCCCGTTTCCGTTTGAGCATAACCTGCAAAGCCTGCGCGTCGTGCGCGAGCTCGAAAACGGCACGGGCCTTAACCTTACTTATGAAGTGCAGGACGGGATTGTCTCCCATTGCTCGGGCTATACGCCCGACACGCTGGAGGGCTACGCCGTCTATGTTTCGGATAAAATCGCCTATATCAACCACGATATCGACGACGCCGTGCGCGGGGGCGTGCTCCGCTACGAGGATCTGCCGCAGGACTGCATCGACATCCTCGGCGATACCCATTCCAAGCGCATCCATACGATGATCGTGGATATCATCGAAAACAGCTACGCCAAAAACGGCATTTTCAAAAGCCTAGCAATCAGCGAAGCCACGCAAAAGCTGCGCAGGTTTTTATTTGATAACGTCTATGTCGGGTCGGCAGCCAAGGCCGAAGAAACCAAGGCGAAAGATATTTTACGCAGACTTTTTGAATATTTTATACAAAATAAGGATAAAATGCCCGATGAATTCATTTTCCGTGCCGAAAAGGACGGGCTGGAACGGAGCGTGTGCGATTATATTGCGGGTATGACGGACAATTTTGCCGTGAGTTTATACAAAAATTTATTCATACCCAAATCGTGGAATTGACGGCTGCTGAAAAACTCGAACCGCAAATTTTTCTATTTAAAAAATCAAGCATAGCTTGACAAATTAAGGGCAATTTGCTTGCTGTGTTGCATGACCATTTATTCTCGCTTGCATATGTCTGTATATGCTTCGCTCGCCTAAATGTCCATGCGCCTTGCCTTCGAGCTTTTCAGTGCGCCTGGTCTGGGCTGACTTTGTCAGCTGTTGAAATCGTAGCTAACTAATTATCAACGCAATCAATACAGTAAAGGAAGATGCCCATGGCCGGAAGGTTTTCGCAGGAATTCATCAACAAAGTGATCGATGCCGCCGATATCGTGCAGGTCATCTCCAAGCATACGCATCTGGCCAAAAAAGGCGCGCGCTACATGGGCGTGTGCCCGTTCCACAGCGAAAAAACGCCGTCGTTCTCGGTCAATGCGGACAGGCAGCTGTATTACTGCTTCGGCTGCGGTGCGGGCGGCAACGTGGTGGGCTTTGTAATGGATATGTATAAATATACATTTCCCGAGGCCATTGAATACCTTGCCACGCAGGCCAATATTCCGTTGGAATATGAAGAGGGCGGCGCGGATGCAAGCGGGGTTTATCAGACAAAGAAGCTGCTTTACCAGATCAACCGCGATGCCGCGCGCTACTTTTACGCCAATTTCCAAAAAAGCGAAAAGGCGAAAGACTATATTAAGAAGCGCGGCTTATCCGGCGAGACCGTACAGACCTTTGCCATCGGCTGGGCCCCGAACGCCTTCAACGGGCTGTACCGCTATTTGAAAACCAAAAAATATACCGACGAGCAGCTGCTGCTGAGCAGCCTGGTGCGCAAGGGTAACAACGGATTTTACGATTATTTCCGCGAGCGGGTGATGTTTCCCATCATGGACGCGTCCGATAACATCGTCGCTTTCGGTGGCCGTGTGCTGGACAATTCACAGCCCAAGTATCTCAACTCTCCCGAAACGCCGGTATTCCTTAAGCACAACACGCTGTTTAATCTCAACCGCGCAAAAAAGAGCCTGACGGGAAATCCGCTCATCATCGTGGAGGGCTACATGGACGTGATCGCGCTGTATGACAAGGGCGTGCCCAACGCCTGCGCCACGCTCGGCACGGCGCTTTCGGCCTCGCATGCCAAGCTGATCCTGCGCTATACCGACAACGCGGTACTCTGCTATGACGGCGATACGCCCGGCAGAAACGCTGCGGTGCGCGGAGCCGATATCCTTACCGAGGGCGGGCTGGAGCCCAAGGTGCTGCTGCTACCGGGCGGAGAAGACCCCGACAGCTACATCACCAAATTCGGCAAAGAAGCGTTTGAGGCGGCGGTTTCGCAGGGGGTGTACGCGGCGGATTTCAAGATCCGCGAGCTGGCTCAAAAGTACAAGCTGGACGACATCGTGCAGCGCGCCCGTTTTTTAAAGGAGGCTGCGGAGGCGGTCGCTAAGATCGACGACGAGATCAAATGGGATTATTATGTAAAGATACTCTCCAACATGACCGATACCGAGCCTGCCGTCGTAAAAAAACAGATCCATAAAAGCAGAAGCGAGCCTTCCGCGGCGCGCGCCGAGACCGACGGGCCCGTTCTCCATAAAAGGGAATTAAAGGGCGTGCGGCTGGCGCAGACCCGGCTATTAAAATATGTGATGTCAGATTATGACAACTATGCCGAATTTTCGCAGGCCGGCGGCAGCGCGATGTGGTTCCCGGATGACGACCTGAGGGAAATTTATGAAGAAGTCGAAAAAATCTATTCTGAAAATGTATTTGTTGACATATTTACGTCAATAGTGTATAATAATAAAATTGCCCATACTCTAGCTCTGATCCAGGCTGACGAGAACGATATCAACGGGGAAGAAGCCCGAAAGTATTTGACCACGCTTATGGCCCATGCCTACAACGAAGAAGCGAAGAAGGTCAAAAAACAGATAGCGGATACGGAAAAATCGTGCAGCGAAAAGGAAATGGAGCTTTTGATGAAACAGTATACTTACCTAAAAAAGAAGCTGTTGGAACTTAAATCCGGAGGTGATTTAATTGATTGATGCTTCACCCATTCAGGAGCTGATCGCCCATAACGAGGCCTTGGCGCTGAAAATCGAACAACTAAAAAAGAAGTCCAAAGAGGAAGGCAAACTTGCTTTTGACGATTACGCGAACGCCGTCGGCGACCTCGATCTTACCGCCGATGAAAGCGAAGCGCTGCTCGATTATTTAAGCAAGGAATCTATCGTCACGCTCGAACCCGAGGAGGAACTCCTCGACGACGATCTGATCGATCTTGAACTGGAAGTTGAGGACGATGAGCTGATACCGCTCGACGAAACGTTCATCAAAGACGATTTTTCGGAGTTTGACGGAATCAATATCAACGACCCCGTACGCATGTATTTAAAAGAGATCGGCAAAGTCGATCTGCTCAGCGCCGACGAAGAGGTCGTGCTGGCGGAGAGGATCGAAAAAGGCGATATCGAAGCCAGACGAATTTTGACCAATGCGAACCTGCGCCTTGTCGTAAGCATCGCGAAACGCTATGTTGGCCGAGGAATGGCTTTTCTGGACTTGATCCAGGAAGGAAACCTGGGACTGCTGAAGGCGGTTGAAAAATTCGACTGTACGAAGGGATTCAAATTCAGTACGTACGCTACCTGGTGGATCCGTCAGGCCATCACCCGCGCCATTGCGGACCAGGCGAGAACGATCAGGATTCCGGTACATATGGTTGAAACCATAAACAAGATCATGCGCACAACGCGCGTGCTGGTGCAGGAATTGGGAAGAGACCCCTCCACGCAGGAAATCGCCGACAAAATGGGAATGCCGGAAGACCGCGTGATCGAAATACTCAAGATCGCTCAGGACCCCGTATCGCTGGAAACGCCCATCGGCGAAGAGGAAGACAGCCATTTGGGAGACTTTATCCCGGATGAGGACGCTTTGGCGCCCGAAGAAATGGCTTCGTACATGCTGCTTCGCGAGCAGTTATTCGACGTATTGGACACGCTCACCGACAGGGAATCGAAGGTGCTGATCCTCCGCTTCGGGCTCGAAGACGGAAGGCCGCGCACGCTGGAGGAAGTGGGGGAAATCTTTAAGGTTACCCGCGAACGCATCCGACAGATCGAAGCGAAAGCGCTGCGCAAGCTGCGCCATCCCACGAGAAGCAAAAAATTAAAAGATTTTCTTTAAGCTTAAATGCCGCAGACAGATTCTGCGGTTTTTTTGTTGTATTATGTAGATATGCAAATTGAAAATTTGATATAATATTTAGGAGATCAATATGGAGTAGAGGCTGATAATGGATGTTCAAATAATAAAACATGAAGATAAAGAATATAAATTTGCAAATACATACAATATACACTTTAGTAATTTTCATAAACCAGTTTCACTTGATGAATTTAGTTTAAATATCATTGATTTGCAAGAAGAAAATTTATGGAGAAATAGCGATAATAATGACGAAAATATAGATTGCAGCAAAGATTTGCAGCATATATTTGAAATGATCGATAATTCGAAATCATCAAAGTCTATAATAGTACTTCCACAAAATTATGTTTTTAAATATAAATTTCTTCGTAAAAATAACTATCAATACAGTAAAAGAATAAGTGATATTTTATATAATGTGCAAAAAATTTTAGAAACTGATAGTTATTATTCCATTAAATATGAAACAACAAAAACAATAATAGATAAAACTATAGTTAATTCAGATTTTTATTTTGATAATTTGCGTTTTGGGAAAGGTATCACTTTTTCTGATAAAAGTAATAAATTTGTCACAATACAACGTGGTAAAAAATATTTGACAACATTAGATTTTTCGTCAAATGGAGATTTATTATTTAAATATTTAAAAAGTATAAACGTTATTAGTTTTCAAGAAAAGATTCCGAAATGGGCAATTAATTATAATTTTCTTAATGATGCAATACAAAAAAACGTTATAAACGAAAACAGATTGATAATTGAAAAAGCATATTCTGAGATAAATATAGCGCAAGAAATTCTTGATGAAAATAAACGTTATAAATCTATTCTTTATACAAACAGTAACGAACTTGTTGAAGTAATTTATGACATATTGCAACAAATACTTAAATGCAATATGTCTAAATTTGTAGACATGAAAAAAGAAGATTTTTTAATAAAAAAAGACAATGTTACATTCATAGGCGAAATTAAAGGAGAAACTTCTAATGTTAAATCAACTAATATTGCCCAAATATATACGCATCTGCAAGAATATTCAGATGCATTGGATGAACAAGGGTTGGATGAAGTTGTAAAATCAGTATTAATCGTAAATCATCAAAGAAATAAACCAATCAACGAACGTGAACCAGTACATATAAAACAAATCGAATCTGCGGCAAAAAATGAGTGTCTAATTATAGAAACATCAACGCTGCTTAAGCTATTTGAGAAATTTAGAAATAAGGAAGTTACCTCACAAGAAATTGAAGAGTTGTTTAAAAAGGAAGTCGGGCTTTTGAAACTAACATGTTTATCAAAAGCATTGCAGATGGAGGTGAAAACAAATGAGTGATGTAGTTACTTCTGCAATTATCGGTGCCATTGCAACATTGATAGGTGCCGTAATTGGTTGGTTAGGCAGAACAAGCATAACAAAGAAAAAAGGATTAAAAATAAAAAACAGCCAATTAATTTCACCAAAAATATTTCCGTGTGCTTCTTGCAATCATGAATTAGTTATGAAATTACATAATGATTGCAAGACTGAATTTGATTTTGCACCTAATCAATTTCGGGACAGCGTACCAGATTTTGTTTCTGCTGTCTTTGAATATCCATCAGTGAATATTGAGAGAAAAAAGGCTTTTAGGTTTGAACTTAAGTTTGGTAATGAAAATATCAACGGAATTGATTTTGAATTGCATGAAATAAATCAGATTGAGCAGATAATTTGGAAGAAATATATTTCTCATTTTATTGGTTGGGAAACAATCACTATTAATTTGAACGAAGTTGATCCTAAACGTATTCTTTGGAATTTAAGTCAAATTTGTTTTGTTGTTAGAAATACTTATTTTTCGCAACAAACAAAAATGGATGGTAGTTTTATCGTTAGAAATCCGGAATTTATTGACTGAATAAGTCTTATCGTTAATTTTGTAGATTTAAGTGTGTATAGCTATTTAAAAACCTATATAACGCTACCAAGAAGTACCTAATGAACCACAAAATAAAAATCATTACGGAGCAATACGCCGTAGGCTGCGCCGACGAACAGGAATGATCGTGTAAGAAAGTTAAGAAGTCATATCGTCTGCACCAAATTTAAACCGATCTATAAACGAAAAAAGTAAAATCAAAAAGACCTAGGAGAAAAAACAGATTATATGAACAATAAATTCCAAAACAACCGTGCCTTTATGAAAAGCGCTTTCGGTGTGAATGAAGAGGAATCCGACCAGCAAAAGCAGATGCCTCAGCCACCGTTGACAAAACCGGCGATGGGCGGCCGTGCCATCCCGTTGACGAAAGATTTTTCCGCTATAATGAAAGAAGCAAATTATCTTGCTTTGCTGCAGGAAAGAAAAAGCCACCGCGCATATAAAAATGAAAGCATCACGCCGGAGCAGCTGTCCTTTTTGCTTTGGTCCACGCAAGGCATTAAAAGCATTCGAGGAAATAATTACGCAACGTTTCGGCCGGTTCCCTCCGCAGGGGCAAGGCATGCGTTTGAAACCTACCTCGCGATTTTCAAGGTAGAAGGTCTTGAGAAAGGGATCTATCATTATTTGCCGATGGAACATGCGATTGAGTTTGTCGCAGCGGTCGATGACCTGGAAAATGCGGTTTCGGACAGCTTGTGCGAACAAAAATGGGCGGGTGATTCCGCGGTAACCTTTTTTTACAGCGCCGTCCCTTACCGAAGCGAGTGGAGATACGGTACGGATGCCCACAAAGTAATGCTGCTCGACGCGGGCCATGTGGTGCAAAACCTGTATTTGAGCTGCGGAGCCATCGGCTGCGGCACTTGCGCAATCGCCGCCTTTAATCAGAGCGAAGCGGACAAGCTGCTGAAGCTGGACGGAAATGACGAATTTGTGATTTATGCGGCCCCCGTAGGCGTTGTATAATACAAAAGGAGCGTGACAATGAACTTTGAAATCACCGATCAAATAAACAAAGCCGATGAAGAAAATATATTAAAGCAGCTGATCCAATATAATATAGAAAGGATCGAAGATAAAAACCCAATGGAGCTGGGTATCTATCTGCGCGATGCCGACGGCAAAAACCTTGCGGGGCTTATAGGAAACACGCACGGCAACTGGCTCACCGTGAAATACCTGTGGGTAAGCGAAGAATTGCGACGGCAGAATATCGGCAGCGAAATTTTAAAAGCTGCCGAAAAAACAGCGAGGGAACGGGGCTGCAAATATTCTTTTTTGGATACCTTCAGTTTTCAGGCGCCTCTTTTTTATCAAAAGCACGGATACAAGGAGGCTTTCACATTGGAAGAGTATCCCCTGACGGGCAAACGCTTTTACTTCACCAAAAATCTTTGAACCCGATTTCCGATTCCTTAAATGGACGGTCTCACACAAAAAAATCCCATCTCTCGACGGGATTTTACTTATCTGTCTTTTCTTGATCAGAAGTTTACAAGTATGATCAAAAGCAGGAAGAAGAAAAGCAGGGTACCCGGGTCATCATCCCAGCATCCCATGTTAAAGAATAAAACAACCAACAGCAAGAAGAACATCAGCATGCTGTCGCAACTGCAGCCATCATCACCGCAACCGGTTAAAAAACTCATTTAGTAGCCTCCATAAAAGTTATATACTTAGATTGATAGGGCGTTTCTTTCACTTTATAATACTCAGCCGCGCCCGATGTGTGAGAAAAACAACCGGCAATCATCCTCTGTTTTATTTCGGGTCGGACGTTTCGGCATCCGCATAAGCCCGTGCCGTCATTCTGCTGTTTCCGCCCTTTAAAAAAACCCGCCTGCGAAAGGCGGGAGTTCAAACTGATTGATAGGTTCTGCGCCCTTATGCCGATACGAGAATAATCAGCAGCAGGAAGAAGAACAGCAGGGTACCCGGGTCATCATCCCAGCATCCCATATTAAAGAATAAAACAACCAGCAGTAAGAAAAACATCAGCATGCTGTTACAGCTGCATTCGCTGTCACCGCAACCTGTTAAAAAACTCATAGGTCAAGCCTCCACAATTAAATAATTCAAAGATTAAAATGGCGATTTCCTTCGCTTTATAATACTCCGGCTGAGAAAATGTGTGAAAAAAAACGAATAAGCGGGCATGAATGTATAAGAGGTTTAGTGATTGAGGATAAGAAAATTCAAAAAGAAAGATGCGGCATCCGTAAGCGATATGATCGCCCGCACGCTCCGTGAAACCAACAGCAGGGATTATCCCGAAGCATACATAGAGGAGGCCGTGCAAACGCATAAAGAAGCGGTTATTTTGGACAGGGCAAAACAAGCGCATATGTACGTTGCCTGCGAAGACGATAAGGTCGTCGGCTGCGGCGCCATTGACGCTTTTTGGGGAAGCGAAACGGAGAGCATATTGCTTACGATTTTTGTGCTGCCCCAACATCAGGGCAAAGGCATCGGCAAAGCGATCATTCAAACGCTCGAAAGCGATCCCTTTTTTAAGCGAGCGGCACGCGTCGAAATCCCTGCCTCCGTTACGGCGTACGGATTCTACCTTAAAATGGGATATGTTTATAAAAACAAAAACCCGATCCCCGACGCGGACGGCTGCATCCGGATGGAAAAAATCCGCAAGGAGAAACGATGAACGGATTTCTGCTTTTGATCCCGCTGCTTTTGATCCGGTACGGGCTTTTGCGGCTGATGAATAAGGAAGCGCTGCGGCGCGCGGCCTTCTTTCCGCCCACAGAGGGCAAAGAAAAAACGGCGGCCTTGTTTTATCAAACCGCTACCGCTGTCCTATTTCTGATGATGTTTTTTCTCAAAATCAAGTCGGATTCGCCGTGGTTCGTTTCGGGCGCGGTCCTCTACGGCTTGGGTATATTGCTGTGCGCGCTTTCCATGCTCGCTTTCGCCAAGCCTGCGCGCAGCGGCATCAACCGCGGCGGTCTGTACCGTTTTTCCCGCAACCCCATCTATGTGGCTTATTTTATTTATTTTTTGGGGTGCGTGCTGCTCACGCGGTCGGTGCTTCTGCTGGCGGCGCTGATCGTTTTTCAGGTTTCGGCCCATTGGATCATTCTTTCAGAAGAGCGCTGGTGCATCATGACATTCGGGGAAGAGTACATCGAATATATGAAAACAGTCAGACGCTATCTGTAGGTTATCATCTGCTTTTTTCATCATGGATATATTTAAATAACAAACAACAGCCAAGGATCTCATTTCTATAAAACATAGATTCTGCCTGAGGTGAAGCAACTATGATCAGCATCGGAAGAGGGATACGCTGGTATAACAATTATCACTATGAAGTGGATTTTTGCTTAAAAAATCATTATGAATTCATGCAGTTATGGTTTCGGGACGGTAAAATTCTGGTGGATGATATCCCTCAACCAAAAGAGAA
>DAITPG010000056.1:0-11823 GCA_036833715.1 Eubacteriaceae bacterium
CGGTATTGCCCGTAGAATCCACAACCACATCCACAAGGGACGCGCCGTTGATGACCGCATAATCTTCGCATGCCACGTATTTGCCCTTGGCTATCGCTTCGTCCGCTTCTCGCGCGTTTTTCGCTGTCGCAATGTCGCTTTCGTGTATCTTTGCTATTTTAAAAGAATCAACGGCTTTTTGCATCGTATGGTCGGCAATGATAGCCGGCACCATTCCTTTCATTCTGGCAGTCTGGCTCACGAGTCCCTTGCCCATCTGGCCCGCTCCCACGATCCCCAGTTTGATGATTTTGCCTTCTTCGTGGCGTTGTTTCAGCTTTGCGTTTAAATTCAACATTCTCTTTCACTTTCTTCATGTCACAGGGATTGCTATAAGAGTAACTTTATATTGAAAAATATATAATATATTCAAATAATAGCATTACATAGCGTTTTCATTGTATACCATTTATTTCTGTAAAGCAATTCTTAACCAGAAAATATTATCGATAAACAATAAAAAAATTGATCTTCGTTTATCTGAACGCTTTGCTATTTCAGAAAGCCGACAGCATTCAAAAAACTTGACAATTGTCGAAGAATGATTTATAATTTTTATGCCTATCAATTTTGTAGGGATTTATTTTTTTTATCGTATTTCGCATGATAAGGAGCACAAATGGCAAAAAAAGAAGTATCCAATTTATTTAAGTTTTTTTATGGCATAGGCAATGGAGGCTTTACGTTGCTGACAAGTTTCGAAGGCTATTTTTTTATTGCATTTATGACCGATTACGCAAAACTTCCGCTCGGCGTTATCGCTCTGATTTTAGCAGTCACAAGCATCGGAGATTTTATTTTCGGCACGTTGAGCGGCTATATCATTTATCGCTTTGATTTTAAATGGGGCAAATACAGAAGCTGGTTTTTGTTGTCCGCGATTTTTGTATTGATAAGCTTCACCTTTATGTTTGTATCCTTCAGCAGTATATGGCTGACGGCGGTTTTGATCTGCGCGGGCTTTATTGTCAGCCACGCGTTTGCGACCATCGCACAAATTTCCAATCTTTCCATGATGGTGACAGTCACTGATGATGCGGTGTTGCGCGGAAAACTTGCCGGTCGCAGATCACAATATACAGCGCTCTTCAGCATTTTATTTTCCGTCGGCGCGTATCCGCTGCTCGGTCTGATGGGCAAACTCGCGGGCAGCGAAATGGTCGGTTTTACGCTTATGGCAGTAATCATTTCGGTATTGTTTGCGGCAACCTTTATGATCGCTTACAAAACAACCGAAGGCTACGAGCACACCGAAGCCGTCAAGCAGTCACCGATCGGCCTGTTCAAAATGCTGGGGGTCGTGGCAAAAAACCCGCCGCTTCTCATGCTGATGTTATCGGATCTGGTCCGCGGCGTCGGCGGCATGACCATGATGGGTTTTGCTTTTTACTATTATACTTATTCGGTAAAAATGCCTTCTCTGATGGTCGTACATATGACGTTAAGCTCCATCGGCGGCTTGATCGGAGCCACGCTGGTTCATTACTTGGATAAGATCGTACGGGACGTGAAGTTACGGTATCTCTTTTTGGCTTCAGCTTCGGCGATACTGATGTTTGCCGCAAGCTTTTTCAGCATGAATCCGTATATCGTCATCAGCCTGTACGCTCTCAGCTTTGTTTTCAGCGGAGCCAGCATCGCAACGACGGCGCTGTTATACGCTAACACCAGCATCTATTGTGAATGGAAGACCGGCAACAGCTACGCTTCTGTGATCATGGGGCTTACGGAAATGCCCATCAAGATCAGCATTTTTCTTAAGGGACTCTTGATTGCTGCGATCCTGTCGCTTTTGAGCGTTGTAGCCGGTCAGGAAACGACGGCTCACGCCAATTTCGTGATCTCAAAGGTATTCACGTTGGGCCCCGCCTGCACCACCACCATCGCAGGGCTGATCGTATTTTTCTTCTATCCGCTCAACCAGCCCAAGCTCGATACTTATCAAAAAGAGATAGACGAACGAAAACTGGCATCTTGCTGATTTAATTAATAGTGCGGAACTTAAAAGCCGCACTTTTGATATGTTTGTAGGAAGTTACTTGATAAAAATACTTAACCGCTTCTTTTAATCAATGCATCGGCGCGAATTAATGAACGGTATTTCTGCATATAAAAAGACGGATTCGCTTCCGTCTTTAAAAATCGTTCGATATAATGATGTTGCCGTTTACAACTTCAGCGATGGTTTCGTTTTTCGGGTCATCAATCGTGTACCGACATAGATGAGAAACACACACACGGCATAAAACAGCAGAGAACCTGCTCTGGTCGCCAATATGTCATTCAGCATCTGTTCCGTTGCCACAAAGTTGATGAGGTTGAAAATCATATGAATCAGCATCGGCACCAGGATATTTTCATATTTTGTATAAGCGTAAGCAAGAATCACGCCCAAAAATAGAGTGTAGCTTACCTGAATGGGATCCATGTGCATAAAAGCAAATAAAAGCGAAGAAGCAATAATTGCCGTATTTTCTTTCATAATCAGGCGCATGCGGTTAAAGGCAAGGCCCCTGAAGATCAATTCTTCCGCAATCGGCGTCAAAACCCCGATGGCCAGTATATCCCATATAGAATTTCCGCTCAAAAGATAGCCGATGGATTCATTATAGTCTTCAAGCACCTCGCTCAAGTCGAGCACGGATGTTGCGATAATTAAGCAGATCTGCACAAACATGTAAAAACCAACGGTGATCGTAAGGGACGCGAGGATCCCTTTAAAGCCGATCCTGTTTTGGAACTTTCTGTCAAAGGCTTTATATTCTTTTCTTATAAATAAATAGCCCGCGACAACGATCGTCAGTACGGCTATAATAAGCATAAGCTGCGTGTTGGCAGCCAGAAGATACTCCATTATTTTGTTTGTGGTTTCCGAATTCTGTAAAGCTGGATTCTGCCACTTCAGATCGGCCAGCACAACAATCCTATAGATCCCATAAACCGCTGAGGAAATGCCGAAATACAGGATCACCGGTATAAAACAATAGAAGGTTTTTGAAAAATTGGACTTATTTTGCTGTTCGTTCATTTAAACTCCGATGTTGATCATTTTCTGGTATTATGTTACAATCATATTATAGTAATACACCGATTAAATCAATAATATTAATAAAAAGTGTTGCTTTTTAACGAATCGGTGATATAATGTATTAGAGAAAGGCAGAAGGCCTTTTTTTCGTGAGAAAAATAAAAGACACTAATTTCGGAAGGTGAAAATCAATGAGAGTTAAAGTTACGCTCGCATGCCAGGAGTGCAAACAAAGAAATTACGATACCATGAAAAATAAAGACCGTCCCAAAGAAAGAATGGAACTGAAAAAATACTGCAAATTCTGCAAAACGCACACTGTTCATAAAGAAACGAAATAACCGCTTGCGGTAACGGAGGTCATCAATGGCTAAACAAACCACAAAGCAGACGCCGGCCAAAACCGGCGCAAAGACTGTTTCCAAAAACAAGGTGAACACGAAGCCGACTGCAAAAAACGCTCCCAAAAAACAATTCTTCCTTATTCGCTGGGTGAAATCGACCGCCGCTTATTTTACAGCCGCGTTCGGCGAATTGAAAAAAGTCACATGGCCGACCCGCAAGGAGCTCATCAAAAGCACCGGCATCGTCATTATGCTCATCGCGATATTTACGGTTGTTATTTTCGGATTCGACACAGTCTTTTCTTATGTGACCGGATTGTTATACAAGCTTGGTTAAGGGTGAATTATGAGTGATACAAGCGGAGCGAAATGGTATGTTGCGCATACCTATTCCGGATATGAAAATAAAGTAAAAGCAAATATCGAAGCGACGGTTCAGAGCCGCAACATGGAAGAAGTCATTTTGGAAGTCGTGGTACCCGTCCATGACGTGGAAGAAACTAAGGGCGGCGTACGAAAAGCGGTATCCAAAAAAATATTTCCCGGCTATGTTCTGGTGAAGATGTTTATGACGGATGAATCCTGGTATGTCGTCAGAAATACCAGGGGCGTCACGGGTTTCGTCGGTCCCGGTTCCAAGCCTGTCCCGCTCACCGAAGAAGAGCTGGTCAATCTGGGCATCAGAGAAAAGATGGTCACGACCATCGACATCAAGGTGGGCGACATCATCAAAGTCACGGGCGGGCCTTTTGAAGGATTTGACGGAGCAGTCGAAGAGGTCAATTTGGAAAAACGCAAATTGAAAGTCAACATATCCATGTTTGGCAGGGAAACGCCTGTCGAACTCGATTTTATTCAAGTCAGCAAGATTTAAGTTTTGGAGGACCATAATGGCAAAAAAAATAACCGGACTGATCAAATTACAAATCCCGGCAGGTAAAGCGACTCCTGCTCCTCCGGTAGGCCCGGCATTGGGTCAGCATGGCGTAAACATCATGCAGTTCGTCAAAGAATATAACGCAAGAACCGAAAAACAGGTAGGTCTTATCGTTCCTGTCGTTATCACCGTTTATCAGGACAATACCTTTACTTTTATAACCAAAACACCGCCGGTAGCCGTGCTTATCAAAAAAGCGATCGGCATCGAAAGCGGTTCGGGCAAACCGAACAAACAAAAGGTCGGCAAGATCACCAAAAGTCAGATCAGAGAAATCGCCACGCTCAAAATGCCCGACTTAAACGCGGCAAGCGTTGAATCGGCCATGAGCATGGTCGAAGGCACCGCCAGAAGCATGGGCGTTACCGTTTCAGAATAAGTATACGATCAATCATTCGCCGTCAATGTGGGAGGCGTAATACCACAGGAGGAAAATCATGAAAAAAGCCAAAAATTATCTCTCAAAAAAAGAACTCATCGAAAAAGGCAAGCTTTACGAATTTGAAGAAGGCATTTCACTAGTCAAAAAACTGGCGACCGCTAAATTTGACGAAACCGTGGAACTCCATGTCCGCTTGGGCGTAGACTCCAGACATGCCGACCAGCAGGTCCGCGGAGCCATCGTGCTTCCGAACGGAACAGGAAAAACCGTGCGCGTCCTTGTATTTGCCAAAGGCGAAAAAGCCAAAGAAGCGCAGGCTGCGGGCGCAGACTATGTAGGCGCTGAAGATTTCGTCGAAAAGATCCAAAAGGAAAGCTGGCTCGATTTTGATGCAGTCGTCGCTACTCCCGACATGATGGGCGTGGTAGGCCGTCTCGGTAAAATCTTAGGCCCCAGAGGACTTATGCCCAACCCGAAGACCGGATCCGTCACCATGGACGTGACCAAAGCCGTCAGCGAAGTCAAAGCCGGTAAAGTCGAATACCGTTTGGACAAAACCAACATCATCCACTGCCCGGTAGGCAAGGCAAGCTTTTCCGAAGCCGCGCTGCTCGAAAACATCAACACGCTGGTGGAAGCCATCAAAAAGGCCAAGCCGGTTGCCGCAAAAGGCCAGTATTTCAGAAGCGTTACCGTGGCAAGCACCATGAGCCCCGGAGTGAAGTTTTCGGTTGCAAAACTGTAGAAGCTGTGATATAATATAAAAGCTGATTTAATTAAACAAAATATTTTAACCGCAGACAGCAGGTGTGCAAACTTAAATATCCTGCCGAGGTAAACAAGCAATGTTTTGATTGCTCTTTATCTTCGCGGTAAAGAGCTTTTTTGTTTTTATTTCTACAAAGGAGGTGTACTGATGTCAACCGGTGCAATATTGGAACAAAAAAAAGGAGTCGTTGCAGAGATTTCGGAAAAAATGAAATCCGCAGCATCTTTTGTTATCGTTGATTACAAAGGTCTCAATGTTTTTCATGCGACAGCATTAAGAGAAAAAGCACGCAGTCTCGGAGTCGACTATAAAATCTATAAAAATACGTTTTTAAGATTTGCAGCCCAAGAATGCGGATTTGATGAACTGGTCAGCTGTTTTGAAGGAACCAGCGCGATCGCGTTTTGCGATACCGATGCCGTGGCTCCCGCAAAGCTGATCGCTGAATACGCAAAAGACAACAAGCTGCAGACGCTCGAATTCAAAGGCGGCGTCATCGACAAAAAGATCACGGATGTCGAATCGATCAAAAAGATATCCCAATTACCGCCCAAAGAAGTTCTTATCGCTCAAATGCTCGGCAGCTTAAACGCTCCGATCTCGAAGTTCGCTTATGTTCTTAACGCGATCAAAGATCAAAAAACCGCATAACCAATAAAAAATATTAACGGAGGATCAATAAAATGTCAGATAAATTTCAGGCGATCATAGATGAAGTAAAAGCTATGACGGTTCTCGAACTCAGCGAACTCGTCAAAGCGTTGGAAGAAGAATTCGGCGTAAGCGCAGCGGCTCCCGCAGCAGGCGCAGCCGTGGCAGCTGCCGCAGTTGAAGTGGAAGAACAGACAGAATTCAATGTAATTTTGGCTGATTCGGGCGCTGAAAAATTAAAAGTTGTAAAAGCAGTAAGAGAATTAACGGGTCTCGCACTCAAAGAAGCAAAAGATCTTGTCGACGGAGCTCCCAGCACGATCAAAGAAGCTATTTCCAAAGAAGAAGCTGAAATGATCAGAGTTAAAATCGAAGAAGTTGGCGGAAAAATCGAAATCAAATAATACTTCGGTATTGTTTCATTTAAAGATCGGGCTGAGTCTGTTGAGGACTCAGCCCTTTTTTTTGTGGTTTTTAGCGCTGTTTCATTTGTTTTCATCATCCGGTCTGTACGTAAGGTAAAGCAAACTCATTCAAATCATTGAAATTTAATCGAAAAGCAAGTATAATAATACGATACGTAAATTATGAGGTAAGTAATGTTCAAACCCAAGAAAAAGGCCTTATCGGATATACACGAAAAAATCAGTGTGACTGAAAACGCACATATCCTTCCCTTGGTTCCCATCCGCGGTATGGTTATAGGACCCGAGGTGAGCTTTGCTTTGGATTTCGGAAGAAGCAAATCCATTTTGGCGATCGAAGCGGCTGCAAAAGGAGCCAATCTCGTCTGCTTTGTCGACCAGAAGGATAAAGATCAGGAGGATCCGCTGCCGGATCAGCTGCGCAAGGTCTGCTGCATCGCGGATATCAAGGAAGTGGTCCGACTGCCGCAAGATTCCGTGCGCGTAAGCATCACGGGCATCAGCAGGGCCGTGATCAGAGAATACGTGGCGCAAGAGCCTTTTTATATGGCAAAGGTCGAAAACCTCATTTATGAAGATATAACCGTAACACCCGAACAGGAAGCATTAGCCAAGATCCTTCGCGAAGAATTTATCGCGCTGCTGGTGCTCACCGGACGTTACGATGAAGCTTTGGAAAAGCAGCTCGAAGAAATGCATCCGGATAAGACCGTGGATTTTGTAACCGGCAACGCTCCCGTCAGCCAGTCCGAATATTACGAGATCTTTGAAGAAATGGATACGACCTCGCGTTTGAACCGCGCCATCGAAATCATCGCGAAAATCAGAAACATTACCGAGCTTGAGATCGACCTCGAAAACAAGCTGGTCATGTCTTTTTCGAATGAGCAGAAAGCGCGCTATCTGCGTGAAAAAAAATCCATCATCAACAAAGAGCTTGATGAAGACGACGAAGATGAAACGCTCGACGATTACCGCACACGGCTTGAAGCTCTGCCGCTGGGCGATGAATACAAAAAGCGGCTGATGAAAGAAATGGACCGCTTTGAAATGACGCCGCTCGGTTCGCAGGAATCCTCCGTGATTCAATCTTATTTTGATTATGTGCTCGATCTGCCGTGGGATAAAACCGACGGAGACGATTTTGATATCACTAAGGTGGCTGAAATACTCGATAATGACCATTACGGATTAAAAAAGGTCAAGGAACGCATCCTGGAATATTTGGCAGTCATCAAACTTACCAATTCCTTAAGAAGCCCGATCTTATGTCTGGTCGGCCCGCCGGGGGTAGGGAAGACGTCTGTCGCGAAATCCATCGCCAATGCCACCAACCGTAAATTTGTGCGCATTTCTCTGGGCGGCATGCACGACGAAGCCGAAATCCGCGGCCACAGAAAAACGTATGTCGGCGCCATGCCCGGCAGGATCATTGCGGGGCTTCGCCAGGTACAAAGCAAAAATCCCGTGTTTCTGCTCGATGAAATCGACAAGCTTTCCAAGGATATGAAGGGCGACCCTTCCTCGGCTCTTTTGGAAGCGCTCGATCCCGAACAAAACGCTACGTTTACCGATACCTATATCGAAATTCCTTTCGATCTGTCCGATGTGATGTTTATCACCACGGCCAATGTACTCAGCACCATCCCCGATGCGCTGCTGGACCGTATGGAAGTCATAGAACTTTCCGGCTATATGCCCGATGAAAAGCTGCAGATCGCAAGACGTCATCTGATCCCCAAGCAAATGAAGCTCAACGGCATTACCGAAGAAAATCTTACGGTCAGCGATGAGATGCTGTATGAGATCATTCATAACCATACCCGGGAATCGGGTGTGCGACAGCTGGAGCGCAGCATTGCTTCGCTGTGCCGCAAGGCGGCCAAAGCGCTTGTGGTGGACGGTATCAATCATATTGAAGTCAATAAAGAAAACCTAACCGACTATTTGGGCAGAAAGGTGCACACCTACGATATCGTCAAAGAGGAGAGCATCCTAGGCGTCGTCAACGGTCTTGCTTGGACCAGTGTCGGCGGCGACACTCTGAAAGTTGAAGCAGTGATAGCCTCCGGAAGCGGCAAGCTCGAATTGACGGGGCAGCTGGGTGATGTAATGAAAGAATCCGCCAAAACTGCCGTGGGTCACATAAGAGCCAATGCAAATCTGTACGGCGTAGAATCGATCGCATGGGACAAGATCGATATCCATATCCATGTGCCTGAAGGCGCTGTGCAGAAGGATGGGCCCTCCGCAGGGATCACCATGACCACCGCGCTCATTTCCGCGCTCAGCAAACGCCCCGTTGATCAAAAGATTGCCATGACGGGCGAGATCACATTAACGGGCAGAGTGCTTCCCATCGGCGGGCTTAAAGAAAAACTGCTGGCCGCCAACAGAGCGCAGATCAACAAAATCATGCTGCCCATTGAAAACAAGGAAGATCTTAAAGAAATTCCCGCGGATATCATCAACGCCCTTGACATCCATTTTGCCGAAAACATGACGGAAGTCTATGCTTATATTTTTAAGGAAAGCGCTCAATGAAAATAACCAGTGCCGCGTTTACAACCAGCGAAGTATCTTTGGACCGCTTTCCGACGGAAGGCCTCTTTGAGATCGTGCTGGTCGGCAAATCCAATGTCGGCAAGTCCAGCTTCATTAATGCCATGCTCAACAGAAAAGGCCTTGCGCGCACCAGTTCCCAGCCCGGAAAAACGCGTACGGCAAATCTGTATCTGATCAACGATCAGTTCTATTTCATCGACATGCCCGGTTATGGTTACGCGGAAGTATCCAAGAGCATGAAAGCCGAATTTAATCGGATACTTAAAAATTATTTAATGAAGCGGGAAACGGATTTTGTCGTCTTTTTTCTGATCGATTATCGGCACGAGCCGACCAAAAACGATATCGAAATGTTTCAAAATATTATTTCCTGCGATATCTTCCCGATCTTTATTTTGACGAAATCAGACAAGGTCAAAAATTCGCAAAAAGCGATCCATTTAAAAAAGATCAAAGAAGCCTTTGAGCTTGAAGATGACGATGCCCTGTTTACTTTCAGCGTCGACAATCCATCCGAAATCCAAAAAGTCTGGGCTTTTATCGCAGGCTTGTTAAATCCGGACAATGACGAATAACGGCCTAATGGGTTCGGTTTTAATAAGGTAAAATCATTGGTAAATTCAGTGATATTTTTCGTTAAAAAACATTGACAAAATTTATGGTATAAGTTATACTAAATATCGCACTTTGTATGCGGGTGTAGCTCAGTGGTAGAGCCCCAGCCTTCCAAGCTGGTTGCGAGGGTCCGATTCCCTTCACCCGCTCCATTTATGCGCCAGTAGCTCAGCAGGATAGAGCAACGGCCTTCTAAGCCGTGTGTCAGGGGTTCGAATCCCTTCTGGCGCGCCAAATTTTGAAAATCTGTTTATGGTGGAATTAGCTTAGCCGGTTAAAGCGTCGGATTGTGGTTCCGAAGATCATGGGTTCGAATCCCATATTCCACCCCATTTCACAGGGGTATCGCCAAGCGGTAAGGCAACGGACTCTGACTCCGTTATTTCGTAGGTTCGAATCCTTCTACCCCTGCCATTATGATCATCAACTCTATTTGCATAAAGTAGGGGTATAGCCAAGTTGGTAAGGCAACGGATTTTGATTCCGTCATTTCGTAGGTTCGAGTCCTGCTACCCCTGCCATTGAAATCAAGTCAATAGAATTTTACGATTAAGTCAATTCGCAGGGATTGATTTTTTTAATACAGATAAACGATTCGTTGTACATTCAACTTCGGATAGGTGTTGAATTACTCCTTGAATCAAAGGTGGAAATCCCCAACAAGAAAAACGGATCGAAATGAATTCCGTTTCGATCCGTGCACATAATATTTATCGATAATTTCGTATTTTCATTGCGGTTCATTAATTTTCTTCCCATACGATTTCAAACGGCCAGTCGATGATGCCGCCCAAATCGGTCACATCGGTGTAGCCCAGCTTCACCAAAAGGGCGCAGGCGTCGCTGCTGCGGTCGCCGTATGCACAGTGCACATAGATCGGCGTGTCCTTTTTATCTGCCGTATAAGCGCTTATAGAGCTTTGTATTTGTCTTAAGGGCAGATTGATGACCCCTTCGATATGGACGGCGTTATATTCGTTTGGCTTGCGCACATCAAAGATGAGGCAGTCTGCATTCGTATGGAGCAAATCCTTAATAATGGTTATCGGGGCGCTTTTAAAGCCGGTTTTGATTTTTTTATGGAATAAATTCATAGTATCACTTCCCGGGATATAATATGTTTATAAACGCTTGATGTTGCCGAGTCGATCGATTGCGCTTGTTTTCCGTCGGGGTGAATAAAGGAAATAACGATGAAATATTACAATAAGCTTGTCAGGGACAATATCCCGCAGTTCATACGCGCGAACGGTAAGACGGCCACTACTTCCATACTAAACGATCGGGATTTTCTGTACAAGCTGCATGAAAGCTGATGGAAGAATGCGGCGAGGTCGTAAACGCAGCCGACAGAAACGCAAAAAGGGAAGAGCTTGCCGATCTTTTGGAAGTTATGTATGCCATCGCGGAGGTGTTTGATCTGCTGCCCGAAGAAATAGAAACCGCCCGCCATGCAAAATGCGCAATAAACGGAGCTTTTAAGCAAAAGTTACTGCTCATCGGCACCGAGGAGCATCTATCGGAAGAATAAGCAGGTTCATTATTTTTAATGCGAAATTACCGATAAAAAACCAAAGGTTGCCAATAGTATGGTATAATAAAACCGTATTTGATCAATCTATCATACAAGATGTTTTAATATATTTATTAAACGGAGGAAATATGCAATATACTCAGAAAGCCGAACTTTTTAAATCATGGATGGAAGAAAAGAACATTACCGATATCGAGATTATCGATATCCGTCATATAGCCGCGGACATGGACGCTTTCATTATTGGTACGGCATCCAATGACCGTCTGGCCAGGGCCGTTGCGGATTATGTGGAGGAGAAGGCCGAAGAAAACGGCTTTAAGCTTTTGAGCCGTGAAGGCAAGGACGCGGGACGCTGGATACTGCTGGATTATATCGATATCGTCATTCATATTTTCTTAAAGGATGAACGAGAACTGTACAATCTCGAAAAACTATGGGCTGACGGAAAATTTTTAAACCGGGGAAACAATGAAAAGCATTGATCTTAAAAATGATCCCCTCGGGAAATTGTTTTGGCATTATCTGACCGCC
>DAITPG010000057.1:0-11769 GCA_036833715.1 Eubacteriaceae bacterium
GGATATGTGGGGGAATCAAGCAGATTCTTTGTATGAACCCACTTGGAATACTTATAAGAATCATACTATTAAAATAGTAAACGAATGAGTTCCTGACATATTGTATCATAATAGGCAGTGATTGTAATGGCTTTAATTAATCGATTCGTGGCGAAAATTTTCTAACATGAAATGGTGTAAAACAAATCATTTCATGTTTTTATTTTATTACTTGATCTCTAACCCCTCAATAATCCTCAAATACGCCTCCACGCCCTTCACCAGCACGCCTTCATCGAAGTTGAATTTGTTGCTGTGAAGCGGATACGCGCGGCCGGCGATGCCTTCGTTGGTACCCAAAAACATAAAGAACGACGGCATTTCCTCGGTATAATAGGAGAAATCCTCGGCCATCATCACCTTTTCCGCCGTCATAAAATCCGCGCCCAAAATCTCGCGCGCCTGGTCATACAATCTGCGGTCGTTGATAAGCGGCGGGTAGGTGTAACGGAACTCCACGTCGATGGTGCAGTCGTAGGTGACGGCGATCCCGTCGCAGATGTTGCGCACCCGTCCGATGATTTTTTCCTTGGCTTCATTGTTGAACGCGCGTACGATCCCCGTCAGATAAGCATTTTCTGCGATGATGTTGAGCCGGTCGCCCGCATGGAACGTGCCGATGGTGAGGATGCCCTCGTTAAGCGGATTTAGGCTTCGTGAAATAATGGTGTGCAGATTGATGATCAGCTGCGATGCGATGAGCACGGCATCCTTGCCGTTGTGCGGCTGCGCTCCGTGCGCGGCCTTGCCGTAGACGTTGATGAACAATTCCACGCCCGAAGCGAAAAATTCGCCCGGAGTAGCCGCCACCGTGCCCAACGGATATTCCGGCGAAAGATGAAAGCCGAACACATGCTTCACCTTATATTTTTTGAGCACGCCCTCGCTTACCACTTCCACCGCGCCGCCGGGGCCTTCCTCCGCAGGCTGAAACAAAAGCAGGATGTTTTTTTTCAGCTTCGGCTTTTCTTCCGCGACATATTTGGCAAACAAAAGCAGCATCGTCATGTGGCCGTCATGCCCGCAAGCGTGCATCCTGCCTTCATGCCTCGACTTGTATTCCACGTCGTTGAGCTCCTCGATAGCCAGCCCGTCCATGTCGCTGCGCAGGGCAAGCGTTGTTTCCGCACCCATGTCCAGATAGCATACCACGCCCGTGCGCGCGCATTTCTCGCAGGATAAACCCAATTCGGCCAAATAGGCCATAATATATTTTTGCGTTTCGAATTCCGAAAACCCGGTTTCGGGGATTTGATGAAGTTCCCTGCGGATGCGCACCGCCTCGTCCGTGTATTTTTTGTCCATTTTTCAACCCTCGTATTATCATTGCTGATTATTTTACTGTCAATTTAATAATATAACTATATTATATTACGATATCGGATGAAATACAAAACAATAGGCAAAGTTCGCTGAAATTGGTTGAAGGATTTCGTTTCGCAAACGGGCGGCTTTTATAGGAAAGGCAAACCGCAAATTTTTTTGGTTTTTATCGGTTTACCCCTTTTCAAAATGAAAGTTACCTGATATAATAACAAACTATATAGTAGAGGCGCGGTTTTTAAGAGTACCTTGACGGATCCGGACAAACGGACGCGAAGTGAAGGGAAAGGCAAAACCGCCGAGATTACGGCAAATTTGTCTTTGTTGTTTTCGGTTTTATCGTCAATAACGGTAAAACTGTCATCTGTATCGGATGGAGTGCTACTTGGTAAAATGAGGTTTATTTCTCATTATCAAGCCGGCATGCCCGGTTTTTTCTTTATATTTTGAAAAGAGGTTGAGTCTGCTATGAAAAAGTACAATGTCGCCGTTGTCGGCGCGACCGGTGTCGTCGGAACCAAAATGATGCAGGTGCTGGAGGAGCAAAAAATTCCCGTTGAGAATCTGTATCCCATGGCATCCGCGCGATCCGCAGGAAAAAAAGTCGTTTTTGACGGCCGCGAATGGACCGTTGAAGCACTGACGGAATCATCCTTTGATAAGGACATCGATTTCGCGCTGTTTTCCGCGGGCGGCTCCACAAGCCTGAAGTATTCGCCGATCGCAGCATCCAAGGGCGTCATCGTCATCGACAATTCATCCGCCTTCCGCATGGATAAGGATGTGCCCCTTGTTGTGCCCGAGGTCAACGCCAAAGCGGCATTAAGCAATAAAGGCATCATAGCAAACCCCAACTGTTCTACCATCCAGGCAGTAGTCGCACTCAAACCCATCCATGACCAATACGGAATCAAACGGATCGTATACAGTACGTATCAGGCCGTTTCGGGCTCGGGCAGCCAGGGTATCCGCGATCTTGAAGGCGGAATCAAAGGGGAAGCGCCCGCTTTTTATCCCAAGGCGATCGCGTATAACTGTTTACCGCACATCGATGTGTTTACCGAGAACGGCTACACCAAGGAAGAGATCAAAATGATCAACGAAACCCGAAAGATCTTCGATGATTACGAGATCGCCATCACGGCAACCACGGTGCGCGTGCCCGTCCTGTACGGACACAGCGAAAGCATCAATGTCGAAACGAAAAAACCGTTTGAACTCAGCGATATCTTCAAACTGATGTCGAAAGCCGAGTCCGTTATTCTCATGGATAAACCGGAGGAAAACATCTATCCGACGGCGCTTACAGCCGCCGATACCGACCCTGTTTATGTAGGCAGGATCAGACGGGATTTCTCCGTCGAAAACGGACTCAACCTGTGGGTAGTTGCGGACAACATCCGCAAGGGCGCGGCCACCAATGCCGTGCAGATCGCGCAGGTGCTCATCAACGAGGGCGTTTTCGGCCGATAGATCCTCGCTTACATAAACGTACATTGATTTTTAAGGAGGAATAAACATGCTGTTTAAAGGCGTATGTACGGCGCTCGTAACCCCCTTTACCGAAGATGACCGTATCCATTACGATAAACTTGCCGAGCTCATCGACTGGCAGATCCAAGAAGGTGTGGACGCCATCCTGTTGTGCGGCACCACGGGCGAAGCCCCCACGATTTCCGACGAGGAAAAAAAGGAACTTTTCAAAAAGGGCGTTGAAATGGTCGCCGGCCGCGTGCCGTTTATCGCGGGCACAGGCACCAACAACACCTCGCACATCATTAAGCTTTGCAACTATGCCGATGAAGCCGGCGCGGACGGTTATCTGATCAACAATCCCTATTACAATAAATCCAGCGACGAAGGCATCATCGCCAACTATGAAGCCATCAGCAAAAACGTGGATAAACCCATCATCATTTACAACGTGCCCTCGCGCACGGGCAAAAACATCGAAGTAAACCTGGCGCTGGAGCTTTGCAAGATCAAGCACATCGATTCCTTTAAAGAAGCCAGCGGCAATATTTCGCAGATCGCTTCATTGATGGCCAGAAAGCCCGACCACATCACCGTGTATTCCGGCAATGACGACCAGGTGCTGCCCATCATGGCCCTCGGCGGCATGGGTGTCATCTGCACCTGTTCCAACATCGCGCCCAAGCTGATGTGCGAGATCACCGACGCTTACCTCGAAGGAAATTTGGAGCTTACAAAGCAAAAGCAGTTCGATCTGCTCGACCTTTTCGATGCCATGTTCATCGACTGCAATCCGATACCTCTCAAAACCGCCATGAACATGGCCGGCATGGGCGTGGGCGGACTGCGCCTGCCGCTCATCGAGCTGAGCGGAGCCAAACGCCAAAAGGTCGCGGATACATTAAAGCAATACGGATATAAGATCGTTTAATCGCTGACGAATATGCTATAATAAAACCAATCATCCATACGATTATGCATAAGCGCGCCCGAAAAGACCGCGCCGCGATTTCATTCCGCCCCCGAGGCGGCAGCGGCATCTTTTCGGTCGTCGGTTATGGTTCACGGGAGTAGAATATGCACGATATCAAACTTATGATCTGCGGCATCAACGGCGCCATGGGCCGTGAGGTCTATCACGCCACCAAAGCGGTTCCCACCATCGAAGTGACGGCGGGCTTTGACAAGGTCGGCATCGGCGATTATCCTTTTCCGGTTTTTACCGCCATCGAGGACATTCACGCCACCATTGACGCTGTGATTGATTTTTCTCATCACACCGCCACCATGGAGATCGCCCAGTTTTGCGAGCGCAACCTTATTCCGCTGGTGAGTGCCACCACGGGTATCGATGAGGAGACCGAAGCGTACCTAAGGGAGATATCCAACATCATTCCCGTATTCAGAAGCAAGAATTTTTCCTACGGAATCAGCGTCTTAAAAGGATTGGTACGGGAGGCTTCCAAGCTTTTGGCCAATGACTTTGATATTGAGATCGTGGAATCGCACCATAAATACAAGGCGGATGCCCCCAGCGGCACCGCGCAGATGCTCATCGACAGCATCGTTGAGGGAGCCAATTTCAATTATCAGATCAAATACGGCAAGCAGGGCAACAACTGCAGGCGCACGGACGATGAGATCACGGTGCATTCCATCCGCGGCGGCACCATCGTGGGCGACCACAGCGTGCTGTTTGCTGGAGAAGACGAGCTCATCACCATTTCTCACAGCGCCACATCCAAAAAAGTGTTTGCCAACGGCGCGCTTAAGGCGCTTGATTACATTATGACCAAGGAAAAGGGCTTTTACAGCATGGACGACCTCACGGGTTTTGCCCGCACCAAATAAGCTTAAAGGATAAGACCATGGATAATAAACAGTACGATTTTACCAATCCCTATGATCTGGCCCGCTTTGTGAAGGACGCAAAAAAAGTTACGCCCGTAAAGCTCTATATCAAAGGACAACTTACGGACGAAGACTTCGGCGCGCTTGAATTTTACGGTTCAAACGGCTCCTATACCGTTTTCTGCGAGCTGACCGAAGCGCAGGAGCTTACCGCAAGGCTCCAAGATAAAATCACTTCCAGCCGCATGGAGCAGGACAGGCGCAATTCGGCCATCCCGCTTTTGGACACCTCCGCCGTTTCGGCGCGCATCGAACCCGGCGCGTTTATCCGCGAAGGCGCAGTCATTGAAAAAAGCGCCGTCATCATGATGGGCGCGGTGATCAATCTGGGCGCTGTGGTGGGCGAGGAGACCATGATCGATATGGGCGCGATCTTGGGCGCCAGAGCGACCGTCGGTCGCAAGTGCCACATCGGCGCGGGCGCGGTGCTTGCGGGTGTGTTGGAACCGCCGAGCGCGACACCCGTGATCGTTGAGGATGATGTTCTGGTCGGGGCCAATGCCGTGGTGCTGGAGGGCGTGCGTGTGGGCAAGGGCGCGGTCGTCGCCGCTGGCAGCGTCGTGACGCAGGACGTGCCGCCGAATGCCGTGGTTGCGGGTTCTCCCGCCAAGGTCATTAAAATGAAGGACGATAAGACGATTTCGAAAACTGAAATTTTGGATTACTTGAGAAAATAGCTCTGAAACATGGCTGCCGTAAGGCGGCTTTTTTGTTTGCGATAATCTGGCCGAACTGACTACACGGGTTTTTGACAATGAGTAAGTAAATCAATTTATTTACTTACCTTATCCGCCTTATATTCGATCGCGCGGCAGACAATAAAACAGATCATCCCCTGCACTGTCAAACAAACAAGAGGATATTTTTAGCCATACGCCGATAATTCAGTAAACGAAATCAGTTTTTATAAAGGGTAAGTAAATAAATTAATTACTTACTTACTTTCATATTGCGAAGTTATCTAGGAGTTTTCCGTTTGTATCGTCATCAAAGCTACGACAACAAATGGGAGAACAGCAATATTTATTGCTCGGAATAATATTGATTTTGATACAAAAGACCCCATACCAGCATGGCGTCATGGATGGGCTTTAGGCTCAGCCCCAGTTCCGTAAGCGAATATTCCACTCTCGGCGGCACTTCCGCGTAAACCTCCCTATGGATGAGACCCGTGCTTTCCATCATGCGAAGATGCTGGGTGAGCACCTTCTGCGATATTCCGCCCAGTGATTTTTTCAGCTCGCCGAAACGTTTGGTTCCCGTTAACAGATCGCGCACGATCAGCATTTTCCATCGGTCTCCCGTGAGCGTCAGCGTCGTTTCGACCGGACACGCCGGCAGCGGTTTTTTCTCCATTTTTTATTCTCCAATATCGTTTTATATCATAATAGTTTCTTTTGGGTAACTACGGCACTTAAAAGTGCTTACTTTACAATCGATACTTAATTGCGCTATCATTATAGCATAAAAAGCCGAAACGGCAAGCAATCAAAAGGAGAATTCAATGGAGACAGCTGCAAACTATTTACAAATGCTCAAGGATATCAAAAGCGTCACTTTTGCCACCGTGGATGAAAAGGGCCGTCCGCAGGTGAGGGTGATCAATGTAATGATTGTAGAGGACGACAAGTTGTATTTTACTACAGCCAGTGGGAAAGCGTTTTATAAACAGCTGACCGACAGAAAGGAAGTGTCGGTGCTGGGAATGACCGAGGATTTAAAGGGCATCCGATTGTACGGCAAAGTCAAAAAAATGGACCGCGAATGGACCGACCGCGTATTCAAAGAAAATCCCGGCATGGGGAGGCTGTACAGCGGAGACAAGCGCTACATACTGGATGTGTTCTGCATCGATTCCGGCTTTGGCGAATGCTTTGATTTGGGCGCCAAACCCGTGGAACGCATCTCTTTTTCTTTCG
Organism: Eubacteriaceae bacterium; assembly: GCA_036833715.1. Taxonomy (GTDB): domain Bacteria; phylum Bacillota; class Clostridia; order Eubacteriales; family Anaerofustaceae; genus JBGMEA01. The sequence goes on from DAITPG010000057.1 coordinate 6,666, forward strand.
GCGGCATGCAGATTGAATTTACCGGGTTCTTTATCGGCGATACCTGCACATCCTGCGGTATTTGCAGGGATATCTGTCCGGTCGGCTGCGTAAAAGAAGGCATTCCGTATAAAATCATTCAAAAGCACTGTATCCGGTGCGGTCTATGTGCGGAAGCTTGTCCCGTGGGTTCGATCATATAAAAGCTAAATTAAAAAAAGAGCGGTTCCTATTAAGGATGGGAAACCGCTTCTTTGATTATGAAGATATGAAAAAACATACGACTTTTTCATTCACCGAACGCCTGCTGATAGACTGCAATGCATTCTTCCAGGGATGTGGTTCTGGGATTGCTGTTTCGTCCCACATCATCCAAAATTGCGGTAGCCGCCATGGCCGGCACCATCGCTTTATCCGCGCCCGCTTCGCCTAGCGTTTTGGGGATTCCGATGCCTTTGAGCAAGTCTTCAACAGCCGTTACCGCCGCTTCCGCCGCCTGCGTTTCGTTTAAACCGCGCGTATCCGCGCCCAGCGCCTGCGCGATGTCCGCGTATTTTTTTGGCTGCGCCGACAGATTGAAGCGCATGGTATAGGGCAGCAAAACGGCGTTGGCCAGCCCGTGCGGCAGTCCGCAATACGAGCTCAGCTGATGCGCCATCTGGTGGCAAAGCCCCAGATTGTTGATGTTGAACGCTGCGCCCGCCATCATGGAAGCCGTCAGCATGTCCTCGCGCGCCTGCAGATCGCTACCGTCCGCAACGGCTGCGGGCAGGGCGTTTTTGATCATGCGGATCGCGTGCAGGCACATCGCGTCCGCGATCGGGAACCCGACCTTTGAAACATACGCCTCGATCGCGTGCGTCATAGCGTCCGCTCCCGTAAAGGCCGTGGACGATTTGGGCAGGCTTACCGTCAGCTCCGCGTCCAGCACGGCGGCGTCCGGCACTAAAAACGGACTGATGATCCCGAATTTGATATGCTTCTGCGTATCGGTGATCACGCTCACCCAAGTCACTTCCGAACCCGTGCCGGCCGTGGTTGGCACCGCGATAAACGGCAGCAGCTTGGGTCCTATGTATTGAATGCCCCCGACGGCTATGTCATAATCCTTCAGCGCGCCTCCGTGCGTATACAGCACATTGGCCGCCTTTGCCGTGTCGATGGGGCTTCCTCCGCCGATGCATACGATGATATCCGGCGTAAAGATCTTCATTTCTTCCACTGCGTTTTCGACCATTTCAACGGTCGGGTTGGCACCGATGCCGCTCATCACCATCACCGATAAGCCCTCTTCGCGAAGCCTTCGCTCGGTGCTCTTGATCATGTCAAGATCTTTAAGCCCTTCATCCGTAAACAGGATCACGCGCGAAGCGCCGAACGACCGTACTTCCTCACCCAGATTTTTTATACTGCCCGCGCCCAGCACAAGCTTTTTCGGCCATAATTGAAAACTACCGCTGATCACTTTGATCCTCCTTTTATATTTGATTAATTTGATTTCGTATAGGTCTATTCAATTATAGCATGGTTTCTTGTTGATTGCGAACAGGATTTTTGGTTTTTTAGGATTTCGCGGTTTCTTTCTTGCGCCGTGCAGAATAATCCGCGCAAAGTTTAAGCCGTTTGCTGTGTTTTTTAACGCGGATGGATTATAATGGCAGTAAGAGGAAGCGTGTATGAAACCGGTTTATTGGATGCTTGTCTTATGGAATCTGCTTACGTTTGCCCTCATGGGGCTGGACAAATACCGCGCCCGGCATAAAATGAGGCGCATATCCGAACGGGCTCTGTTTGCCTGCGCCTTTTTCATGGGCGGAGTCGGAGCCGAAACGGGCATGGTGGTGTTTCGCCACAAGACAAGGCACAAAAAATTTGTGATCGGGCTGCCGCTGTGTATTCTTGCAAATCTGATTATACTTTATGTTCTTCTGAACATAATAAAATAAAAGGGATAGGAGAAAAGATGGAAAAATTCAGCGATTACAAATATGAACGCATCGATTTTGACAAAACGGTCAAAACCGCCAAACAAATCATCAAGGCCATTGAAGACGCTAAAGATTTCGACGAGCAATGCGCGCAGATACTGCGCTACAACGGCCTTATCAGCGAAGTGCAGAGCATGGCCACCATAGCCAATATACGCAATTCGGTGGATACCGCCGATGAATTTTACGAAAAGGAACGCAATTATTACGACGACCATCTGCCCGTTTTTGAAGAATATTCCATGCAGTATTACAAGGCGCTGCTCGGCTCAAAATTCCGCAGCCAAATCGCCGAAAAATGGGGAGAATACATCCTTGTGAAGGCGCAGGCAGCCGTGGATTCCTTCTCGCCCGAGCTGATCGAAGATTTGCAAAAAGACAACCGCCTGACCGCCGAATATCAAAAGCTGATGGCGCGTTCGCTCATCGAATTTCAGGGCGAAAAACACAATCTTTCCGAATTGAAGAAGTTTCTTCAAAACCCCGACCGCTCGGTCCGCAAAGCCGCTTACGAGGCGCTGGCGCAATTTTTAGGCGATCATCAGAAGGAGCTTGACGATCTTTACGGCAAGCTGGTGCAGGTGCGCACAAAAATGGCGGAAAAGCTGGGGCACACCAACTTCATCCGTCTTGGCTATCTTAAAATGCAGCGCACGGATTACACCGAAAAGCAGGTCGAGATATTCCGCAAGCAGGTACTCGACTACCTCGTCCCGATCTGCACAAAGATCAGGCAGAAACAGGCGGAGCGCATCGGCGTGGATACCCTTAAATTTTATGACCGCGACTACATGTTCACCGACGGAAACGCAATGCCCGCGGGTGACGCGGATCATCTTATCCAATGCGCCGCCGACATGTACGCAGCCATCAGCCCGCAGACCAAGGAATTTTTCGGTTTTATGATGGATGAAGGCTTAATGGATCTGCTCAGCAAGCACAACAAGGCAATGGGCGGCTATTGCACCTATATCCCCAGCCACAAGGCGCCGTTTATTTTCTCCAACTTCAACGGCACCTCGGCCGATGTCGATGTGCTTACGCACGAAGCAGGGCACGCCTTCCAGGCCTACCGCAGCCGGGATATCGAGATCTTTGATTACATGTCCCCTACCTACGAAGCCTGTGAGATCCATTCCATGAGCATGGAATACTTCGCCTACCCCTATATGGACGCGTTCTTTAAGGATGCCGCCGATAAATACCGTTTTTCGCATCTCATCGAAGGGATTTTGTTTATCCCGTACGGCGTGCTGGTCGATCATTTTCAGCACGAGGTCTACGCAAACCCTTCCATGAGCGCCGATGAGCGCAAGGAAACCTGGCGCAGGCTGGAGCGGATGTATCTGCCCGATGTCGATTACGACGGCAATGAAGCCATGGAAAAAGGCGTTTACTGGTACCGCCAGCTGCATATCTTTATGTATCCGTTTTACTATATCGATTATACGTTTGCTTCCATGAATGCCTTTGATTTTTACGGCAAAATGAAAAAAGACAAGGCGCAGGCCTTCAAGGAATATCTGCATTTGTGCGATCTGGGCGGCAGCATGTCCTACCTGCATTTGCTGAAAGAGGCGGGCCTTACGAATCCGTTTGAAGAAAACAGCGTAAAAAAAGTGATCGAGCCGCTGCTTGAGGAAGCCGGCATCGTTTAGTCTGCTTCGTGCTCGCTTTATTAAAACGTTATCAATTTTAAAAATCTTTCATGCTCTGCAATATGCTTAAGTTTTTAAAGAACGAAGCTTGCTTTTGAAGTGCCGTAATGTTAATATAAATTATGTAAAATGAAAAGATAAGGTACAGCATGAACACACTCAGCGACCAATTAAGTTTAACCGGGGCCGTGGAAGCCTTAAGAGCGCACGGCCTTCTTCTAACTTGTTTTGATACAGACGATCATAAGCCCCTCTCACAAATATCATACAACTCCAAGGAAGCAGCTGCCGGATCATTATTCATATGCAAGGGAATCAATTTCAACCCCAAATATCTGGGGGAAGCATTGAATAAAGGTGCGGTTTGTTACGTTTCGGAGCAGCTCTATGCGCAGTTTTCCGTCCCGCATATCCTCGTTACCGATATACGCAAGGCGCTGGCTGTGCTGTCCGCGCGTTTTTATGATTATACGCCGGACGAGCCCGTCATCTGCGCGGTAACGGGCACCAAGGGAAAAAGCACCGCCGTTTATTTTTTAACGCATATCTTAAAGGCCGCGGGTAAAAAGGCGGCATTTTCTACCACCGTGGATATCTATGACGGCGTGCGCACCTATGAATCCACGCTCACCACGCCCGAATCCCTCGAGTGTCACCGTATCATCCGCAGCGCAAAAGACAGCGGCTGCGACGCGCTTGTAATGGAAGTATCCTCGCAGGCTTACAAAATGGACCGCATTTACGGCCTGCATTTTAAATACGGCATATTTGTCAATATCACCAACGACCATATCAGTCCCAACGAGCACAGCGATTTTGAGGATTATTTCGGCTGTAAGCTTGAGATCGTAAAAAAATATCAAAATGCGGTCATCAATTTTGACGATCCTCATGCGGGGCGCGCAATCAAAGCCGCCCAAAACGCTCAAAGCGTGCTCACCTATTCGATACTCAGCGACCGGGCGGACATTTACGCCCGCAATATCCAAAAAAACGGCTTTATCAGTAAGTTTGAAGTTGTGACGCCAACCTATGTTTTTGAAACCGAAATCATGATGCCCGGCGTGTTCAACATCGGCAACGCCTTATCCGCCGCGGCGGTGGCGTACCAAATGGGCATCGGAAAAGAGCAGATCGCGCGCGGCATCCGGGAAACCAAGGTGCCCGGCCGCATGAGCATTTTTGAACGCAACGGAAATACCGTGATCGTCGATTACGCGCACAACAAAGACAGCTTATTCATTGCCTTAAAGGCAATCAAAGAATATTATCCCGATAAACGCATCGTTATCGTGTTTGGCTGTCCGGGCAACAAGGCCCTGCAGCGCAGACAGGACATGGCGGTGGAATCGGCCAGATGCGCCGACTACGTCTACATCACATCCGAGGACCCGTCCTATGAAGACCCCTTTAAGATCGCCAACGAAGTGCGCGGCTACTTAAACGAGCTGGGCTGCGAAAGCGAAATCATTGTGGACA
>DAITPG010000058.1:0-11682 GCA_036833715.1 Eubacteriaceae bacterium
ACCGGATTGCACTGCCATATCGGTTCTCAGATCTATTCGGGCAAACCGTTTCAAATAGCCGCGACTTCCATGCTTGAAATGATTTACAACATCAAAGAAATGGGGGTTGAAATCAAGGAGCTCAATCTCGGGGGCGGATTCGGCATCAATTATCTGCATGACGATACCGTATTTGATGTGAATGAATACGTAAAAACACTTGCCGCCACCTTGCATACGCAGTGCGGGGTTTTGGGCATCAATATACCGAAAATCAAAGTGGAACCCGGCCGCTATATCGTAGGACCCGCAGGTGTTACCTTATATACGATCGGTACCGTAAAAGAGATCCCTTTTATTCGAAAATATGTGAGTGTGGACGGCGGAATGGCCGATAATCCGCGCCCGGCATTATATAACGCAGTACACCACGCGGTGGTTGCCAATAAATATGACTGCGAACCGAATGATCTTGTGACCGTCAGCGGCAAATGCTGTGAAACGGATACGCTTATTAAAGATATTCTGCTTCCCAAATGCGAACGCGGCGATATTTTGGCGGTGCTCAACACCGGCGCATATAATTATTCCATGGCCAGTCATTATAACCGTTTGGCTAAGCCTTCGGTCGTGCTGCTCAAAGAAGACAAGGCGGAAGTGATCGTTAAAAGAGATACCTATGAGATCTTAACCATCAACGACGTAACACCCTCTTGGCTTGAAGACTAAAGGAGAACCGGTTTGGACGAATTTGATCTGATCACTACCCTTATGATAGCGGTATCGGCGCTTGCCGCATTAACGATCCATGAATTTTCTCACGGATTGATCGCATATTCTCTGGGCGATGATACAGCAAAAAAGTACGGACGGCTGACGCTCAATCCCATCAAACATATTGATCTGATGGGACTTCTTGCGATGATTTTAATAAGAATCGGCTGGGCAAAGCCCGTTCCGATCAATCCTCTCAATTTCAAAAACCGTAAATTGGGTATCTTATTGACCAGTTTGGCAGGTCCTTTTTCGAATATATTGCTCGCGGTTATTTTTGCGTTCATATTCAATGGCACGCTCAATTTAAACAGCTATTATCTGAGCATTTTTCTTTTGATCTTTGTTCAGATCAATGTCGGCTTTGCCGTTTTTAACATCCTTCCCCTACCTCCTCTGGACGGTTCAAAAATACTGGCTGCGTTGCTGCCGGTCAAATGGGAGACTATATTCTACCGATACGAACGTTATCTGGCTGCCGTCATTTTGGTTTTGTATGTTACCGGCGTCATCTCATCCTTCATTATCCCGATCATTAATGCCATCATCGATTTTTTGCTGATATAGCGAACGGAGTAAATTGAAATGGATACTAACAGAGCTGTTCAGCTGCAGGCTTTTGAAGGCCCGCTAGATTTGCTATTAAGCCTGATTTCTAAAAGCGAGATCGATATTTACGATATTCCCATCTGTGAAATCACCAATCAATATATGCAGTACCTGTATACGATGAATCAATTGAACATGGATGTCGCGAGCGAATTCATCGTTATGGCGGCGCATTTGATCGAAATCAAATCCAAAATGATGCTTCCCCCTGAAGATGAGGATGAAACGGACGAGCTTGACCCGCGGGAGGAGCTGGTACGGCGGCTAATTGAATACAAAATTTTTAAACATATCAGCGAGTACATAAAATCAAATGAAATCACTTATGTGAAAACCATAAGCAAAGATCCCGAATATTTCCCGCAGCTGAAAGCTGACAACTCAGCGCTGGATATCAGCGCGCAGATGCTGGCTTCCGCTATGCGGAATTTACTCATCAAGCATAAAATCAGAGTGGAAGATGTCCCGTCCGCTTACACCGTAGATTCGGAAAGCGTTTCCGTAAACGATAAAATGATTGAAATATCAAAGCTGCTGGAGCTTAACAAAGCCCTTAATTTCTTTTCGCTTTTTGAAAATAATCTTTCAAAAAGCCAGATCGTCGCGACCTTTTTGGCAATTTTGGAACTTATGAAATTGAATATCGTTGTTTTGTCGCAGGAAGATAATTACGGCGATATCGTAATAACGAAAATACAGGAAGAAAACCATGGACAATAAACAATTAACCAGTATTTTGGAAAGCATTTTATTTGCCGTCGGAGATCCCGTGGCGTTAAATGTGATGGCCGACGCTCTGGAAATCAGCCAAAATCAGACGAAAGCGCTTCTTGATGAACTGAAAAGCGAATTTGACTTTGAAATGCGCGGTTTTCGACTTGTTCAAATGGAAAACAAGTACCAGTTGGTTACCAGAAGCGAAAATTTCGACTATATTAAAAAAATATTAAAGGATTTCAACAATACCACTTTGTCTCAAGCCGGCCTTGAGACACTGGCGATCGTTGCTTACAAGCAGCCTGTCACGCGAGCGGAGATCGAGCAGATACGCGGCGTTCAATCTTCCAGTTCCCTTGATGTGCTGATCGACCGCGGTCTTGTGCGAAGCGCCGGAAAACTGGATGTGCCGGGCAAGCCATTATCCTATGAAACAACCGGCGAATTTTTAAAGCTGATGAATTTAGAAAAACTTGCTCTGCTTCCGGATTTCGATGAGTTCAGCAAGGGGATTCAAATGGCGTTGTCCGAAGAAACGGCGGTCATTTAAAAAAGCTTTCAAAATTACGAAAGCTTTTTTGATTGTATCTGTTTAGGATTTCTTGGATATTGTTTAGGCGTTGATTTTTCTTTCGGATAAATCAAGAGGTTTCTTTGCGCCTGCGTATAAGGCAGTTCAAGATAAATTTGACTCGGTTTTTCACAGCCCAATATTTCATGGCATTTTCCGGATTCATTCAACTCGTCTTGAATATTTTTCCCTTTCATAGCGATGAAATTTCCCTTAAGCTTCACAAAAGGCACGCAGATTTCACAAAGCGGAGACAAATGCGCTACCGCTCGGGATACCGCAACATCGAATTTTTCCCGATAAAGCGGATTTCTTGCCGCATCTTCGGCACGGGCATGAAGATAATTAATTCCTTCGAGCGCAAGTTCCTCTGCCGCCCGGCTTAAGAAGTCCACCCGCTTTTTTAGAGAATCGAGCAATGTGATTTGCAGTTCGTCTGCCGCGATTTTCAGCGCCATTCCCGGAAAGCCGGCGCCGGTTCCCACATCGATCATATCGGATGCGTCTTTTATCAAAGGAAGCACGGATAACGAATCGATCAAATGCAGCTCGATAAATTCTCTGTCGTCCGTAATGGATGTAAGATTAAAAAGCTCGTTTTCCTTTAATACGATCCGCTTATACTCTAAAAGCTTTTTTAAGATTTCATCATCCAAAAAGACTGAGATCTTCTCAAGCCCCTCTTTCAGATACGTGAATTCATTCATTTTAAAATAATGACCTCTGCCTTTCCGTCCAGCAATTCAGCAAATTTCTTCGCGTCATCCGTACTGCCTTCAAATTTTCCGTAATGGATCGGCACGGCAATTTTTGCCTTTGTAAATAATACCGCCAAAGCCGCATCTTCCACGCTTTGCATGGTGTAAGTCTGCCCGAGCGGCACAAAAATGATATCCGCCACAATATCCTGCATTTCCGGTATTAATTCAGTATCGGAAGTGTAGTATAACACCGTATCGTTAATGGTTAAAATATACCCTACCCATTCTTTTTCAAAAGGATGAAATTGAGTTTTTACGATATTATAAGCCGGCACGGCTTCGAGACTGATATCATGATCAAGATTGAATACGTCAAAAGGCATAATCTCCGCAATCTGATGTTGGGGATATGCATCCAGCGCATCCGAACAACTCATCGGGATCACAAACAGCGTATCTTTTTTGATGACTTTGTCAATATTCTCATAGGAAAGATGGTCCGTATGCAAATGCGTGATCAAAATTACGTCAGCATCGTTATAGATTTTGTCTATATCGAAGGGATCGGTATAAATGATATAACCATCTGCGTCTATTCTAAGGGCGCCTTGAGAAAACCATCGGATTTTATTTAAAAGTTCTTTCATTCCTTCCCTCCTTATCTAATTATACCATACTGAAATTTTATGTTGTATCGATCGAAAAAAATATGTAAAATAATATGCGCAGCTTGGAGAAAACATGGAAAACAAATACGATTTAACAAACGGACATATTTTAAAAAAACTGATTATGGTATCTTTGCCCGTGATGGGCACATCGCTTATCCAAATGGCGTATAACCTTACCGATATGATGTGGCTCGGCAGACTGGGCAGTCTGGCAGTCGCAGCCAGCGGTACCGCCGGCATGTATAACTGGCTCGCAAGCGCTTTGATGCTGTTATGCCGCGGAGGGGCGGAAATCGGCACATCGCAGAATTTGGGGAGAAATGACAAGTTGACCGCATTTAAATACGGAAATGCGGCTTTGATTCTGGGATTGATATTCTCGATTATCCTGACAGTCATGTATATACTTTTCAGCGGCCCTTTGATTTCTTTTTTTGATATCAAAGATGCTTTGGTCGTTGCAGATGCGCAGATTTACCTAAAGATCATATCCATAGGGATGTTTTTTCAATTTATGGTTATGATCCTTTCAGGCATGTTCAGCGGCAGCGGCAATACAGCAACGCCTTTTTATATCAATTGCACCGGTCTGGCTGCCAATATGATCTTGGATCCGATTTTTATTTTTGTTTTTGATCTCGATATTGCGGGCGCGGCTTACGCAACGATTATCGCGCAATTAATGGTGTTTATCATCTTTATGGTTTCTTTGCGAAAGGGCAAAAGCATCTTTTCGGAATTTAAATTTAATTTTAAGGTCGAACGGAGTTATTTCAGGCAGATCTATGTATGGGGAATACCCATTGCCTTGGAAAGCGCGATGTTTACGATCATCGCAATGATTATTTCCAGAATCGTTGCTGTTTACGGAGCAATACCCATAGCGGTACAGAAAATCGGCTCGCAGGTGGAAAGCATAACTTGGATGATCTCCCAAGGTTTTGGAGCTGCGCTTGCAGCTTTTGTGGGCCAAAATTTCGGCGCAAAAAAATATGACCGCATTAAGCAGGGGTATGGGGCAGCGTTGGGCATTATGCTTTTATGGGGCGTTATCACCACATCGATTTTATATCTTTTTGCGGAGCCGATATTTCGGTTGTTTTTGAAGGAAAGCCTTGCTATATTACAGGGGATCGAATACTTAAAGATCTTATCCTTTTCGCAATTGTTCATGTGTGTTGAAATATCTACGGATGGAGCGTTCAGAGGCTGGGGCAAAAAATCGATCCCTTCCTTTATTTCCATCAGTTTTAATCTTATAAGAATTCCCATGGCTTTGTATCTTTCCAACAATACCGCTTTGGGTCTCAACGGAATTTGGTGGGCGCTGACTGCAACGAGTGTTTTTAAAGGCATCGTTGCTTATATTTGGTACAAAAATTTTACGCGCAAGGTGTTTGCTTTGCCGAATGATTAAGGCCTAAACTTTAATACATCATGGGTGTAATGGGCCTTATTTCATGATGGTTTTTAACCGCTTATTGGTTTTATCGGTGGATAGCATTATTTACATATTTACTCAACAATCATAGTTAATATTTGTTGTATCTATTTTTATTTAAATCATTCATATTGATTAGTTAAGCGAAATTATTGAGGCTTCATCTGCTTAATCGAATCTCCATTATAGGAGGATAGCCAGCTGATTATCCAACGGATGCCAATGCATAGTACGACAGGTTATACCTCTCAATATAAAGAAATAAGCATAAGTTGCCAACCTCTTTGACAGGTTGTTCGCTTATGCTTTTATAATGCCAATGTTTAGTTCAATTAGACCCAATTTGCTTAGCAAAAAATGAAGCTGGTTTGGCATTGTTTTGCTGCTTTCAATTTTTTCTTATATCCCCGATTACCTTCAAATCATCAAATACCTCGTTTATGCTTACCATATTATTTAAATGACTGTTTGCAAAACCGTAAAATCTTTAAGTAATCCATTCTGGACAATTGATTATAATTGGGTGGTTCAAGTTGTTAAATTGCTTTTGGAGGACTTATCAAATAGTGATCTATATGACAAACAACTTGAACCAATATATATTTCTAAATATATAAATATTTAAAAATCGATTAAACCTATTCCGCCAGTTTCTTATACTTTTCGTATCGTTCTCTGGCGTCTTTTTCGGTCTTTTTAAACATCTCATCCGAGATTTCAGGGAAAGTGAGCGCAAGGGATGAATAGCGCGCTTCCGACTTGATAAAGTCGATGAAGCTTTCCGTCGGTTCCTTGCTGTCCAAAACAAACGGATTTTTGCCTTCCTTAGCAAGCATCGGGTTATAGCGGTACATATGCCAGTAACCGGATGCGACCGCTTTTTTCATCTGATCCATGCTTGTTCCCATGCCGGCTTTGATTCCGTGGTTGATGCAGGGAGCGTAAGCGATGATAAGCGAAGGCCCTTTGTATTCTTCGGCTTCTTTTAGCGCTTTGATGAATTGATTCTTATCCGCGCCCATGGCGACCTGCGCCACATAGACATAGCCGTAGGATGCGGCCATCATGCCCAGATCTTTTTTCTTGGTCTTTTTGCCCTGAGCCGCAAATTTCGCAACCGCAGCCGTCGGGGTGGATTTTGAAGACTGACCGCCGGTGTTGGAATACACTTCCGTATCAAATACAAAGATATTGACGTCTTCGCCGGAAGCAAGCACATGATCCAGACCGCCGTAGCCGATGTCATAGGACCATCCGTCGCCGCCGAAGATCCATACGGATTTTTTGAGCAGCTGGTCTTTATTGTCCAAAACAAACGCTACGATCTCTTTGCACTCTTCGCAGGCGGAAGTTATCGTCTGAAGCGCGATGATCAGTTCGCTGCTTGCCGCCTTGGAGGCTTCGCCGTCTTCCATGGTTTCGATCCATTTTAAGGCTTTCTCCTTAACGGCTGCGCTGCAGTCGCAGGCAATGAGTTTTTCGAGTCTTTCCCTAATGGTGTTTCTCTGTTTTTTCACCGCCAGATACATGCCGTAGCCGTATTCCGCATTGTCTTCAAACAAAGAGTTAGCCCATGCGGGTCCGTGCCCTTCGTCATTGACGGTATAAGGCGTGCTCGGAGCCGATCCGCCCCATATGGAGGAGCAGCCGGTAGCGTTTGCGATATACATCCTGTCACCGTAGAGCTGTGTGATGAGTTTTGCGTACGGAGTTTCTCCGCAGCCTTCGCAGGCGCCCGAGAATTCAAGCAGGGGTTTGGAGAACTGGCTGCCCTTGACCGAATACAGGTTTGCCGGGATTTCCTTGGCTTTTAAGCCGATGACATATTCCCAGTTTTCATTTTCAGCCAGCTGGCTTTCAACCGGTTCTAACACCAGCGCTTTTTCCTTAGCCGGGCAGGTATTTACGCAGCTGCCGCAGCCCGTGCAGTCGAGCGGTGAAATTTGGACTTTAAAGCTGTATTCCTCAAAGCCTTTGCCGGTTGCCTTGACGGCTTCAAATCCGGCGGGAGCTTTTTGCATTTCGTCTTTGGTCAAAAGATAAGGACGGATGGTTGCATGCGGACAAACAAAGGAGCACTGGTTGCACTGTATGCAGTTTTCCTTGATCCATCGGGGCACATCCACTGCGATGCAGCGTTTTTCATACGCCGATGTCCCTGCCGGGAAGGTGCCGTTTTCTCTGCCCACAAATGTGGATACGGGCAGCTTATCTCCCTGCTGGGCGTTCATCGGTCTTAATACGTTTTTGATGAAATCGGGTTCTTTTACTTCGTTAGCCTTTTGTTCGGCTGCGTTAGCCCAATCGGCGGGCACGATCACTTTATGAAGCGAGCTTACGGCGTTGTCAATGGCGTCAAAGTTCATTTTAATGATCTTATCGCCCTTTTTGCCGTAGCTTTTTACGACCGCGTCTTTTAAGTGTTTTTCGGCTTCTTCATAGGGGATCACATTGGCCAGCTTAAAGAAAGCCGCCTGCATGATCATATTGATCTTTCTGCCCAGTCCCAAATTTTGCGCCACATCCGTTGCGTTGATGATATAAAACTGTATATTGTTATCGGCGATGCATTTTTTCATCTCCGCCGGCAGATTTTGTGATAATTCTTCCTCGCTCCATGTGGTGTTTAAGAGAAAGGTTCCGCCCTTTTTCACATCGCATACCATGTCATACTGATTGACATAGCTTTGCATCGAGCAGGAAATAAAATCGGCCTGATCGATTAAATAGGTGGATTTGATGGGAGAAGTGCCGAAGCGCAGATGAGAGATCGTAACGCCGCCGGATTTTTTGGAGTCATAGGAGAAATACCCCTGCGCGTACATATCCGTATCATCGCCGATGATCTTAATGGCGCTTTTATTGGCTCCCACCGTTCCGTCCGAACCGAGTCCCCAGAACTTACAGCTGATGGTCCCTTCGGGCAGCGTGCTGATCTTCTCACCCAGCGGAAGTGAAAGATTGGTTACATCGTCCACAATGCCGATGGTGAACTGATTTTTGGGCTGTCCATTCTTTAAGTTTTCGAAAACGGCGTTAATCTGCACCGGCGTGGTGTCCTTGGAGCCGAGGCCGTATCTTCCGCCCACGATCAATGGTGCGTTTTCTTTATTAAAGAAAATGTTTCTGATATCCAGATAAAGCGGTTCCCCCATCGCTCCGGGCTCTTTGGTTCTGTCGAGCACCGCGATCTTTTTAACCGATTTCGGGAATATATCAAAGAAATATTTTTCGCTGAAAGGTCTGTATAAATGCACTTTGATGAGTCCGACTTTTTCGCCCTGCTTGTTGAGGTAATCCACCGTCTCTTCGATGGTTTCGCAAACCGAACCCATGGCAATAATGACTCTGTCGGCATCGGGCGCGCCGTAATAATTAAAGGGTTTATAGCTTCTTCCCGTTAAATCGGAAATCTTTTGCATATAGTCGTTTACGATGTCGGGAAGCTTATCATAAAATTGATTGGAGGCTTCTTTTGCCTGAAAGAAGATATCCGGGTTTTGCGCGGTGCCTTTGGTATAGGGCTTAAGCGGATTGAGCGCGCTGTCTTTGAAGCTTTGCAAAGCCTTGGTATCGACGAGTTTTTTGAAATCCTCATAATCGATCGCTTCGATCTTTTGGACCTCATGCGACGTTCTGAAGCCGTCAAAAAAATGCACAAACGGCAGACGGGATTTAATGGCCGCCAAATGAGCGATGCCGCCAAGGTCCATGACTTCCTGCACGCTGTTGGAAGCGAGCATTGCAAAGCCGGTCTGTCTGGCGCTCATCACATCGGAGTGGTCTCCGAATATCGATAACGCATGCCCCGCAAGCGCTCTGGCGCTTACATGAAATACGCCGGGCAGCATTTCGCCTGCGATCTTATACATGTTGGGGATCATGAGTAATAAACCTTGGGAAGCGGTGAATGTCGTGGTGAGCGCACCCGCGGATAGAGAACCGTGCACTGCGCCCGCAGCGCCTCCTTCGGACTGCATTTCGATGACATCTACTTCTTGGTCAAAAATGTTTTTCTGTCCGTTTGCCGACCATTCGTCCACAACTTCGGCCATGGTAGAAGACGGGGTGATCGGAAAGATTGCCGCTACTTCCGTAAATGCGTAAGCCGTATAGGCCGCGGCTGTGTTTCCGTCCATCGTTTTCATTTTTTTTGCCACGTTTTTTCCTCCTGTGAAATACATCAATAATAGTAATATATAATAATATATTATACCGTAATTGTTTCACATAGTAAACCGTATTAAACTAATACGGTTAAATAATTGCTTATTTTGATTAAATGCTTCATTTTTTAAAAGGACAAAATGCAGACAAAAATCAGCTATGTAATTTCAACCAAGATATAATATCATTAACAACGGTTTGTTTCTCGGGTTCGTTCATAATTTCGTGATAGAGACCCGGATAAATTTTAAGAGATTTGTCGGTTGAAGAAATAGTATTGTGAAATATTTGAGAAGAATGGTTGTCGATGATCAAGTCCTGCTCGCCATGAAGGATTAAAACAGGATAATGAAATTCATTCAAGTGAGCTTTAACAAAATCGATTCCTTTGATAAGAAATTGATTATATAAGCCCATCGTGATCTTTTTTGCGTTGAGCGGATCGGCGATATAGGCGTTTACAACGTTTTGGTCTTTGGAGACGATTTTCCCCAAATCATTTCCCAATGAAAACTTCGGCGATATTTTACCCATCAACCGTATCATGGCTCGCATCGCACCGGAAGCTTGTTTGGATGACTGCGTAGCGGCTCCCGAAAGAATGATTCCGTCCACTTCGTTATCGGTTTTAATGCCGAATAACGCGGTGATAAAGCCGCCCATGCTATGTCCGAGGATAAAGTTTTTTACCGACGGCGAATCCGATTTTGCATAACCGACCATCAGCTTAAGGTCATTTAAATAATCATTATAATCGTTTACATATGCGCGGATTCCCTCGGATTTTCCATGACCGCGGTGATCGTAAACATAAACATTAAAGCCCGCACCGTTAAGTGCCGAGCAAACTTCGGAATATCTGCCCGAGTGTTCACCCAAGCCGTGTACGATGATCACATTTGCCTTTGGCGATTCGACAGGATATTTTTGAGCGAACAATTTCAGTTGATCGGAAGTGGAAATCATAAAATCCTGCGGCATAAAACACCTCCAAAAATTAAAATAAGCAAGTTCATAAGCCGAGTTCTGTTTTAATGACCATCTATCTTGGCCTATCGTCACCGATAGCCTAAAGCGACTTACCATGAGCACAGCGGGCCGCTGCATAACGCTCTTTCTTAGTCTTGCTCCGAATGGGGTTTGCACGTCCGAACAGTTACCTGCCCGCCTGTGAGCTCTTACCTCACCCTTTCATCCTTACTTTCGTTTCCGAAAGCGGTTTCCTTTCTGTTGCACTTTCCTTAGAGTTGCCTCCACCTGACGTTATCAGGCATTCTTGCCCTATGGAGCTCGGACTTTCCTCCCTTGCAGGCGGTCAACCGACTTGCTTATTTAATAAATTATTATATCAAATTTGACTGCTTTTGGCAACTAATTAAATAACAACTTCAATATCTTTTGCCTTTGAAAATATAATTTGCATCTCCGGCAAGCGTTTTTTTAATTGTTCGGACATTAATTCTATAAAACAATGCTCGCTTTCAAAATGCGTCGGCGAAATCAAAATCAAACCGATGTCGGCAGCTCTCTGATAATCCATCGATTTGCAATCGGAAGTAATCATAACATCGGCTCCCATAGCGCGCGCCGTTTGGATATATTCGGAACCTGCGCCCGAACAAAAAGCGACCTTTTTAATGGTTTTACCCTTATAATTATCAGAAATCCGTAAATTCTGGCATTTGAATATTTTCTTTATTTTTTTTGTGAGCTCGTCGACAGTTATTGGCTCGACATTCCCCATTACACCGATCCCGATGCCGCTGTTGGTATATGCCGTCTCCGTTATATGAAACACAGGGCACTCGTAAGGGTGCGCTTTATAAATAGCTTCCAGAACTTTATGAATTTTGCTTTTGGGACAGATTGCTTCGATCTTAATTTCTTTGGTAGTTTGCGTATGCTCGATTTGGCCGATATACGGTCTGGCGTTTTCGACCGGCTTAAAGGTGCCTTCGCCGCTTTGAAGATAAGCACAATTTTCATAACTGCCGATTTTTCCCGCGCCAGCGGCATGGATTGCAGTTAACAAATCATCTGCCCAATCATTCG
>DAITPG010000059.1:0-11639 GCA_036833715.1 Eubacteriaceae bacterium
TAAAAACCGTACTTTTGCCGGTGTTAGGATTTCCGGCCAGCGCGATGATAACCTGCCCGTCTCTTTTATCGACTTTAAACATATCCGTTAAGGCCTCATTTTTTGTGGATTGAAACGTTAAACCCATGATCGCCTCTCTTTACTGTATAATGATGAAATTTTTTTTACAAAACTTACGGGCTGATGAAATACCCGAAAGTAAGCGCTCAGTGACATTCGTTTACCGGGCTTGCCTGATTCTTTCATACCATCAGTGGTATGTGAAGGAGTAGAACGAACCACTTGTTCGCAGGGTTGCTGTTCGGGTATTTAACAGCCTGAGCAGGTATTTCACCTGCTCGGTTTTTATATATGAATGGACACCAAGGACGCTTCTTCACACCGGAAGGCGATCATAGCGCCTCTTATATTATAAATCGTGGGATCGCCGGAAGGACCCTTGCGTACGACTTCCACCTTTGCGCCTTTAGTCAGACCGAGCGCCAGCATCCTCTCCCTGAGCGCCCCGGTCGATGTAAGGCCTTCAACGGTAACCGTGCTTCCGACATCCGCATGATCAAGCTTCAGCATCGCTACCTCCCCGAAATGTTTAGCAGCGGTTAAAAATCTTTTGTTCCGTTTAACCAAAGCTATTAGCATAATATGTTCATTTACCGCGCAGGTTCATAGATTCAGTGAGTTTGGCATCAAATAATTTGGGATAGAAGCTTTAAAAAAACCGCTGTGTTTACCCTAAGGTAAAAATATCAACTAAAGCGAAATCAAAACAAGCATCAAAAAAAGACAGCATAACTGCCATTTTAAATCAATTTGCAAATCAAATTACACGATCCACTATTTTTGGAATAGAAGTGCGGTCAAAAAAAATGAAAAATTGACGCGGGCTATTTTTTACTTCGGTTTTCTTCGGCTCTGAAGCGAACGATTTTTTTAATCAGATCAAAAGGTATCGGCTCATTGTAAGGAAACTGCACGGCTCCCTTCGAATTTTTATACGCGCTCAATTCGTCCTTAAATGCCTCGATGCCGCTGGGCGTAGGGTAAATGCCGATATGATGCTTAAACGCCGCAAAGTGAATCAGATTTCCGTTGAGTGTAAATGTGGGCATGCCGTAGCCGATCTTTTCTTTTGCTTCGGGTGCTTCTTCACGGATGATTGCGCGTATCGCTTCAAGCCTTTCTCTTATCTCGGGCGCAAACATCAAGATGTATTGGTCTATGCTCGTGGGCGCTTGATCATTCATTGATTAAACCTCATATTTTTGGATTAATTATAGCACATACATATTGTTTGACAAAGTACGGATAAAAAATTAAAATAGGAAAAGATGATTCAAGGAGGAAAATCATGGATCTTAATTTGAAAAATAAAGTGGCGCTTGTTACGGGCGCAGGAAGCCCGATCGGCTTCGGAAGAAGAATCTGCACCATGCTGGCTGAAGAAGGCTGCCATATCATCGCATGCGACATCAGCCAAACCGAGGTTGAAGAATCCGCCAAACTGGTTGCTGAGCTTGGCAGGGAAAGCATGTTTTCGGTATTTGATGTGCGCGATAAGAATGCCGTTGAAGAAGCCGTAAAAAAAGCGGTTGAAAAATTCGGACGCATCGATATTCTCATCAACTGCGCGGGCGCAAGCTATAGTCAGCATTGTCTGTTTATCGACCAATCACCGAAAGAAATTTATTTCAATCTTGAAGTCAATCTCATCGGTCAAATGAATGTCGCCCAAGCCGTACTTCCCACCATGATCAAACAAAAAAGCGGAAGAATCGTCAATTTTGCCGGCGGAAGAGGCATCCCAGGTCTTTCTACATACGGCGCGGCTAAAGCCGGCATTATCGATTGGACGTCTGCTCTGGCTGCTGAAATAGCGCCTCACAATATTTATGTCAATGTTTTCGGGCCGGGGCTGTCCAATACGGGACTTGTTAAAGGCCAATCGCCGGACTTTATGCAGAAGGTAACGATGTCAACCAAACAGAAAAGACTTTGCAATCCCGAAGACGTCGCATCCTTTGTGGTGTTTATGGCTTCGGAAAGAAATTCCTATATGACAGGTGAATTTGTACACATATAAAAAAAGCAGTCCTTGCGACTGCTTTTACTTTTCGAGGGCATACTTAATTATTCCGTTTTCTTCATACACAACTTTCTTGATAAATAAATTTTCGATAACGGTATCGATATCCTGCTTGGGCTTGTCCTTAAGCATGGATACCACAAAGCCTGTTAAGCTGCTTCGCTTTTTGGGCCTTTTGCCGGGAATTACTTTAAGCAAGCTTTCTGTTACCTTTTTGATGCTTAATTCGTCTATATGGATTTCCTTTTGAGCCAATTCCTGAAAACTGACGATCCTTTTAATCTTGATGCCGCTCTTTTTTAAGTACAAAATCAAAGGGTCATATCCTGTATCCTTGGAATAGATAATAAACGACTTATCCTTGTTTTGAGAAGCATCCACACCAAGAAAATAGACAATAAAAAAATCGAGCGCGTTTCTTCCTTTTCCGCTTACCTGTATCCATTCTACTGAACTGCCGAAAGGCTGCGTTTTTTGCACAAGATCGATGGGCACTTTTGATTGATCGTTGCCCATAATAATGCGCACTTTCATGGTTTTTTTAATGGCTTCGGGTTTTACATCCTGAACATTTTCATAATCGATATAAAGATATTCTTCATAAACGGTCATATATTACCTGCACCTACTGCTTATTGATCAAACTTTTTAATTCATTATAGCACAAATTTGATCATTCATTCACGTTAAAGTGATGAGCAACTTAAAATAGATGGAAATCATCAAACATGCGATGTAAATCGGTCATGAAAAAGATGCGGTTAAAAACAATAACAGTTTCAGACAAGCTGAAGATGCCCGTCAGCTTGTCTTTTTTTGGGAATAACGGATAGCTATAGATCTTTCTTTTCGTTAAGCTGTTCGTGGATGCGCCCAAGCAAGCTGTCATCAGGTGAAAGCGGTGCGTTTTTGATTTTGTTTTCTATGTCGGATTTCGTTAAGTGAACTTTTATACTCACGTTACCGCTCGAAGTTTGCGCCAACGAAATGCGGCGATAAACCATAAAGACAGTCAAGGCGATGATAAACAACCCGCCAGCCAGGACAAACATCGGCAGCGGCTGATCTTCGCGGCCCAGCAGATCGGCTGCGGCGCCCGCTTCCACATAAACCATATCACCGTATTTTTTATTGAAGTCTTGAGAATATTGAATTAATTTTTTAGGATCGACCGTTACGACCACGCGAAATTCCTTGCCGCTTTCTCCAAATCCGGCGACCTTTTCCCCGTCCGCTCTCCAACCAAGCCCTGCGCTGTTGATCCCGCTTCCGGCTGACATCGACGATTGAATCTCTTCAAGCGCCGCAAGCATTTCATTATAGGAATAGAATGAAATTCCGAAATCTATGATCTCGGGATTCGATACCATCGATCTTAATTCGTCTTCTCTTTGTTCGGAAGGCTCAGTCAGCAGTACCACGAATTTTCCGGTTTCAGAATCAAAATAGATACCTCCGACATCCTCCGGATACCCTTCGGTTTCCCATTGATTTTGCAGCGCAGAAAAGTCGGCGCCTTCCGCGGCCGTAACAGCAGCAGGTAAGCAAACCAGCGTAAAAGTAAGGATCAAAACGATTATTTTTTTCATTCAATACCTCCCAGTAAGTAATTCCGCAATTGATCGATCGCTTTTCGATATTTCCATAGAACCGTTCCCAACGGCTTCTCGGTTATATCGGCAATCTCTTTAAATTTAAATCCGCCGTTCAAGTGCAGTGTGACGATTTCTCTTTCGTCAAGGCGCAGCTTCATAAGACCGTTTTCGATATCAAGCAAAATGGTCGGATCAGTGAAACCTTCCTGTTCGATATCGGCGGCAAGTTGCAGGCGTCGTTCTCTTCTCAGCACATCAATCGCCTCGTTTCTCGCTATGCGAAAGATCCAAGCTTTTACACTTTCTATCTTCTCATCGGGCGGTGAACTGAGAATCTTTAAAAAGACGGTCTGCATGATGTCCTCCGTCATCATCTTGTCATAGACGATGCGGTAAATTACCGAATATAAAGGGATTTTTAAATGGTTGTAAATAGGTTCCAGCTCCTCTTTTTCTCCCGAGGAAAGCCGCCTTAACCGATCGGACAGTTCTTTGTCATTCAATGCATCTACCTCCTTATATATTCAGACGATACAAACTGCTTTTTTATTGGGTAAATCGTAAAAATATGTCTGTTGCCCATCAATTAAAGTAGGCATGATATTAGCCGATATCAATATACATAAATTATCGAACGGAGGGAACGCATGTTTTTAATTCGAGTAAGCAAAAAACGGTTGCTGATTCTTATTCTTTTATTGTTATTTTTCTCGGTATCCTGCATTACCTACAAAGAATGGATGATTCCCGTAAAGGCAGACGAATCGTACATTATAAAAGTTCCCATTTTGATGTATCATGAAGTAAAACCGAATAAACCCGGAAAGGATGTGATTACACCCGCCGAATTTGAAGCCGATCTCATTTATCTGAAAGAAAACGGATATCATCCCATTGATATGACGCAGCTCATCGGATACGTTTATGAAGGCGTTCCGTTACCATCCAATCCCGTGATCCTTACCTTTGACGATGGATATTACAACAACTATCGCTATGTTTTTCCTCTGCTCAAAAAATATCAAGTAAAAATCGTCATGTCGGTACTCGGCAAAAACGCGGATGATTTCAGCCGTTATCCCAGCGAAAGCATTGATTACGCTCATGCCACATGGGACCAAATCAAAGAGATGAGCGATTCCGGTCTTGTCGAGATTCAAAACCATACCTATAATCTGCATAAGATCACCGATAAAAGATACGGCTGCAGGCAGGCGTCCGGTGAATCGCTGTCGAAATACGAACAAGTACTCATCAATGATATCATGAGTTTTCAGGAGGAGATATACTTAAAAATAGGAGCCGTCCCAAATACTTTTACCTATCCCTATGGAAAAAAAAGCAAAACTACCGATAATATACTAAAGAAATTGAATTTCAAGGCCACTCTTTCCTGCGATTACGGAATGAATTTTATAACCGTCGATCCGGAAATTTTATTCGGACTCAAGCGCATTTGCCGCTCACACGGACAAAACGCCGAAAAATTACTTACAGAAGCCTATAAACTAAAGAAACAGTCCGATTGAATCCAAGCAAAAAGTGTATAATACTATTTAGAAACAAACAAAGCAGGTAACCGAACGATATGTTTAATTATATGGTCATCAACAGCTTTTCGCTATTGATACTGGCACTCATTTTTATCAACCTGCAAAAAAATCCCGTAAAAATGTCGTTTGATAACAGGATATTCTTGGCGATGGTCCTTTCTACGGCTGCCATGTTGATTCTAGACAGCTTGATGGTGGCGGCAAATGAACAATCGGGAAGCTTAGCCGCTTTATTTATTGCGTCCGTAACCTTTCTATATTATATCATTAATCCGCTGCCTCCGTTTTTGTGGGCGGTTTATGCCCTTTTCCATATCGATGGCGACGATGAAAGAATAAAAAGAATGATCCCCCTGCTTGCGCTTCCTTTTGCTGTGAATGCGATAGCTGCAGTGATCAGTCTGTTTACGGATTTTACCTTTACCATCGACCAAAACAATATTTATCATCGAGGAAAATTTTTTATAATACTTGCGGTTTGCTGTTTCGCCTATTTGGTTTACACATTTTATATTGTTTTAAGAAACAAGAAATTCATCAGCAAGCAAAATTTTACACCGATGATTTTCTTCGCGCTTCCACCGACTTTCGGAGGGATCTTTCAAATGATTTATTTCGGCACCAACACCTTATGGCCCAGCGTTACATTTTCTGTTTTGTTTATCTATACAAACATGCAGAATTTGCAAATACAGACCGATTATTTGACAGGCCTGTTTAACAGAAGGCAGTTTGACAAGCAATTAAGTTATAGGATCGCACACAGAAGCTCAAAATATTTGCTCGCGGGCCTCATGATCGATTTAAATGATTTTAAAGACATCAACGACATCTACGGGCATAATATCGGGGATATGGCACTGGAAGATACGGCTGCGATACTCAAACAAAGCTTTAAAAAAGAGGACTTTATTTCCCGTTACGGCGGCGACGAATTTGCGGTTTTGCTCCATATCAAAACAAGGGATGCCCTTGATTTGGCGGTAGCCGGCTTACTCGGTAATTTCAAACGCTTCAATACACTCAAAAAATATCCATTTGATTTAAGCGTAAGTATCGGCAGCGGTATTTTTGAGGACAGCGCAAATGATTCGATGGAAGAATTTATTAATAAGATCGATACCCGAATGTATATCGAAAAGAAAAAACTGAAACTAGACGACTAGAATTATAAAACAAGGGAGTTTACTATGATTCGATACAAGGAACCTAAGCCTGCCATCGGCATTTTGGTTTTTGGTTTAATACTGATCCTGATGATTTTTGCCGGAGCGCCCATACAGACTGCATTTGGCATGTACGGCGTCGCTATCACCGAGCTGATGCTGCTGGCATGCGCGCTGATAGCGGCATTGATCTTTAAATGGGATTTTAAAAAAATATTTAAAATTCATAAACCGAAAGGCAGGCAGATCATCGGCACGCTGGTTTTATGGTTTGCAAGCTATCTAGCCACGATTCTTGTGACGCTGATCATAATGCTTCTGTTTCCGGACGGATTGCTGGAACGTTCTGCGCAGATCAATTCCATATTCGCTTCGGTGCCGCTTTGGATCAGTTTAGTGATAGCCGCCGTATTGCCTGCAGTTTGCGAAGAAGCGCTGCACAGGGGTTTTATTCTCTATTCTTTTAAAAATATCAAGAGTAGATGGGTAACAATCATGTTAATGGGTTTTATTTTTGGTATATTTCATTTGGATTTATACCGTTTTTTGCCCACTGCAGTGATGGGCTTTATGCTTACATATATCATGATCGAGACACAAAATATTCTTTTTCCAGCGCTTTTTCATTTTGTGAACAATGCATTCAGTGTGTTATCTTCGTCGCTTGCTTCAAAAATGACTTCCGATCTGCACGCAGCTGCGGCACAGGCCTCGGAAATGACTCTGGCTTCCGTAGGTATCTATTGTATTTTTTGCGCCGTTGTGCCTTTTTTGTTGATTTGGGGAAGATATTTGCTTAAACCTTTAAAGGATGGCATTCCCGCTATAACAAGCAAAAACAGCATAAAAGCGGCCGTTATCAGTGCTGTCATGCTGTTTGTTGCGAGTGTATGCGCCATCGTTTATTTTGTCATCAGCAATCTGGCGGCATTTCAGGATTTAATTTAAATATCCAAAGAATCTTCAAACTCTTCATAATCCTTTTCGGCGGGAGCTGCTCCGGCTTTGGCATCTTCAAGAACGAATTTGGTAACATTCTCTTTCAACTGCTTGGCCTGTACCGAAAGTTCCTGGCTTGCGGCGGCGCTCTGCTCGGCTGTGGATGAGACCGATTGAATAACCTGCGATACCTGATGCAGGCCGTTATCGATATCCGATATCCCCATCGTCTGCTCATTAGTCGATTCATAGATTTCTTTGATAAGTACCGACATCTCTGCGATGCCCTCAACGATGCTGCCAAATGCTTCCGCGGTTGCATGCGCAATCTTGGTCCCGGCATTCACTTTATTGACGGTCTCTTCGATCAACCGCTGCGTTTCCTCAGCGGCTTGGGTGCTCCTCACGGCCAGATTGCGCACTTCGTCGGCAACGACGGCAAAGCCTCGTCCTTCCTTGCCTGCTCTCGCCGCTTCTACGGCTGCGTTAAGCGCCAATATATTGGTTTGAAACGCGATGTTATCGATGGTTTTTATGATTTTCCCTATTTCCGTCGAGGCCTGTCCGATATCCGTGATCGATGCGATCATTTCATTCATCTGGCCATTCCCTTCGATTGCGTTTTCATTGACTTTCAAGGTCAGACGATCAGCCTTGAGCACATTCTGTTCGTTTTCTGCAGCTTTTTTATTTACTTGTTCGGTAGCGGCCGTCAACTGCTGCACCGCAGCCGCCTGTTCGGTTGCTCCCTGCGCAAGCAGATCGCTGCCCTGCGAGATCTGCACGCTGCCCGATGCCACCTGCTGAGCCAGATCAAAGATATTGCCCAGCAGATCGTTGAATGTATCGATCAAATGATTGAGCGCGTTACCCATCAAGCCGATTTCGTCTTTTGTGGTAATAGCGGCTTTTTTGTTCAAATAACCTAAACTCATTTCGTTGACTACGCTATGGATTTTTGTGATCGGCTTTGTGAATATCCTTGTCATCAACATCACGATGATTGTTCCGACCATAAAAAATCCTACGGATATAATAATCATACTGCCGTTAAAGCTTTTCAACGATGTAAAGGCAATATTGCTCGGCACGCCCATAAAATACATGCCGATGACTTTGTTATCCGAATCTTTGATGGGCATATAATAGGTAAGGCACTCAATGCCGGCCACGCTCGCCGTCCCGGCATAAGGCTCGCCTTTATCCAGCACGCTTTGATCAACGATCTCCTGAGATTTTGTGCCGATGGCTCGCTCGCCATTGTTTTTCACATTGGTCGAAATGCGGATATTGCCAAGAAAAATGGTGCAGTAATAGCCCGTTTTTAGTTCAATGTAATCGGGAAACTGATAATTTTCATTCATCAGAACCTCCCCTTTATATAATTTGTCGCCCACAACCTTCCATTGCCCCGGATATTTTTCATTAAGAAGATCGTATGTGATGGATACTTGATTTTTAAGTTCTTTCTCAGCTGTAGAAGTGATCATATTGACAGCAAGATAGTTTACGGTAAAAAACATCAATGAGCAAATGACCACCAAAAAAAGCAGAAAGAAGGAATACATTTTAAATCTTAAGCTATGGACGAACGCTATTTTCATTTAATTCTCCCTATTTGATTACGATAAATGATTACTTAAATAATATCGTACGCATCTTTTATTATTGAAGCGAATGATCTCATTAATTTCAATTTTTTTACCGGTACAGATCTTTCAGCGTTATTTAATCCTTGCATTTTATTAGGGTTGGCAGTATGATTATATTAAATAAATATTGAATGGAGACAAAGCGATGTTTTGCACAAACTGCGGAAATCAACTTGCGGATACGGCGAAATTTTGCAATCGATGCGGACAAAAAATCGAAACCGTTCCATCCCAAACGGATGGAAGCTCCCTAATACAATCACCCGGCGCGGTGCCGTTTCAGCCTATGCCGGAGCAGGCTAAGACTGTAATCTCTATCGCCATTCCTTTTCATTTGAAAACATCAATAATCAAAAAAGAAGCGTACATCGCTCTGTTTGACAGTCGCCAAACGGCGCTGCTGTTTATCGGTAACGAGAGATATAAGCAAATCACCGCCGCAGGCAAGCCGGAAACCGGCGGATATTTCAAAAAAGTCGCGGGCATGATGCACGCCTACATGGAATTCGCGCGAGCATTTGAATACAAGCCTATCGCATGCGCGGTCAATGATTATCCCGGCAGCGTGCTTATCGATAACACGCAGATCAAATCGATCCGCATCTATCAGGAATACGATTCCAACAATGAAATGTACAGCAATGATTATACCATTGACATTCAAGCGGACAGCGGAAAATATAAGGGAACGCTTGAACGCGGTTTTGAGCCGAGAAGCGTTTCACAGCAATTAAGAACGATTTTTGGTAAATCCTTTAAATTTTAAGGCAGTGAAAAGACATGAAAAATAAAAAACAAACACAAAAACAAATCGCAAGAAAACAATATATCCTCCAATTCGTAAAATTTACGCTGTTTTCCGCGTCGGCAGGCATTATCCAGGCAGCAGCCTTTACACTGCTCAATGAACTGGCAGGGCTGCCCTACTGGCCATGCTATTTGACAGCATTAGTTTTATCTGTAATTTATAATTTTACCCTAAACCGAAAATTTACTTTTAAATCGGCGGCCAATATTCCCATCGCAATGCTCAAAGTTTTCGGCTATTATTGCGTTTTTACTACTTTATCGACCTGGTGGGGCGTTATACTTACGAATGCTGGCATTAATGAATACATCGTATTGGCAGGAACCATGCTCATTAATTTTATTACGGAATTTTTATTTACGCGTTTTGTGGTTTTTGGAAATTCAATCAATACCAATGATCTGGGCATCAAGGAAAATCAAAAACAAACGTTGCAGGAACAGCTTAATGAAGAAATACCTTTATAAACGGCTAACGATAGTACCTGAGTGCGGTACTAAACATCCCATCCAAGCAAAGAAGCTTGGCCCGCGATCAACGGGCGCAAGCTTTTATATTTAAAAAGAGAGATGAATAAACAAAATGATTCATCTCGAATAAAGTAGAATATATTCACTTTGTGCTATAATGGTTACATAAGAATAACCATAGGAGGGATCATGTCCCACATCACTTCAAGAACGGCTTATCAAACTTTGGAAGAAAGACTGAACCGATTTCCGCAGGGCGCGCCGCCTTCGGATACCTTGTATCAAATTTTATCCATTCTCTTTTCCCCAAAAGAAGCCGAGTTGGTCGCGTTGCTGCCGATCAAGCCGGTGACGGCCGTAAAAGCGGCCAAGCTTTGGCATATGCCGGTCATGGAAGCGGAAAAAATACTGGGCGGACTTTCATCAAAGTGCATACTGCTCGATATGGAAACAAACGGCGAAACACGCTATATGCTTCCTCCTCCAATGGCCGGATTTCTGGAGTTCTCCATGATGCGTACGCGAAGCGACATCGATCAGCATCTTCTGGGCGAATTGTTTTATCAATACATGAATGTCGAAGAGGATTTTGTTAAAGAGCTGTTTTTTAGCGCCGAAACGCGTCTGGGTAGGGTATTTGTGAACGAAAATGTACTCTCGGCAGAAAATACGGTGAGCATACTCGATTTTCAAAAAGCGAGCCATATTATAAAAACGGCGGAGCATATCGCTATCGGTATGTGTTATTGCCGGCATAAAATGGAGCATGTAGGCAAAAACTGTGAGGCTCCCATCGACAATATCTGCATGACCTTCGGCACCGCCGCCGATTCATTGATCCGTCACGGCTACGCCCGCCGGGCGGATGCCTCGGAAGGCATAGAAACGCTCTACAAGGCGTATGAATATAACTTGGTGCAATGCGGAGAAAATGTTAAAAACAATGTATCTTTTATCTGCAACTGCTGCGGCTGTTGCTGTGAGGCTTTGGTGGCGGCAAGAAAATTCGGCAGTCTGCATCCGGTTGAAACGACGGGCTTTTTGCCCGTGCTGAATGCGGATACCTGCATCGGCTGCGGTAAATGCGAGAAGGCATGCCAAGTGGACGTGATCAAAATGACGGAAACGGACGGCAAGAAAATGCCTGTGATCGACGAAGACCTCTGCCTCGGCTGCGGCCTTTGCGCGCGTGCCTGCCCGAATAAAAGCATCACATTAAAAAGCAGCGGACGAAACATCATCACGCCTTCGACTTCCGTACACAGAGTCGTTTTGATGGCCATCGAAAAAGGCATGCTGCAGGAACTGATCTTTGACAATAAAGCCTTGTACAGTCACAGGGCTATGGCTGCAATCTTATCAGCGATCTTGAA
>DAITPG010000060.1:0-4279 GCA_036833715.1 Eubacteriaceae bacterium
TCCGGCAGGTCGGGGATCATCGGGCCGAACGAAGCCAGCTCGATGGAAGCCTTTGCGCCGTAGCGGTGCACCGCTTCCGCAAGCGCGGCAAGGCCCGAGAGCACGTTATCACTGCCCATGTTGACGCAAAAGCCGCTGCCGCGTCCGGGCGGCACAGGCGTCACCATAGAAATGCCTACAGTAACAATACCGGCGCCGCCTTTGGCGAGTTCTCGGGTCCATGCGATCATTTCGGGCGATACCGTGCCGTCGTTATTGGCAAGGCGGGGCGCTGCGGGCGCCGTTTCAATTCTGTTTTTTACGGTCATATTGCCGATCTTGATCGGCTCGAATAGTTTTTTGTACTTTTCGTTCATTGCATTATCTCCTTTTATGGGTAGAAATAATTTTCACTCGAAATGATTATATCAAAAAATTAACCGCAGTTAAATTGTTTTCTTTGGGCGAGCCCCTTTTTTCGAATATTTTTTTGATGTATCAAAAAAAGCCGATCAATGCCGGCTTAGTATTCATCGGTTTCTTTTTTTATCCCGTTTTGAAACATCCTGATAAACTCAATGTCGATATCCGTCATATCCTTATGCGACAGCGAGATCACGCCGCTGCGGTAAAAGGTCATAAAGTAGACTTCGTCATACAGGATCGTGGCGCTGAAGTAGGCTATCTTGCTATCATATTTGGCCAGCACATCCGCCGCCTGCGCATAATTGGAAAGATTCAGCACGCATTCCCCATTCACCTTGTCAAAAAAAATATAGTTCATGATCTTCGTATTGCTGACGGAAAACGGCAGGCCCACAGCCTTGCAGGTATTGATGATCTCCGCCGGGCTGATGGTCGTATCATAGATGGATGGCTTACCCCTCAAAAACATATCCAGAAATTTCGTTATTTTAAACGACTTTTGTTTGTTTCCGATGATTTCAAGGAAAGAAGCGGATCGGTCGATGACAAACGGTATCGTTTCTATTTTGGTGTATTCGACTTTTTCGAATTCGTTATTGATGGGGTTATAGTTGTTTTGCACATAGGCTTTTTTATATAAATAATCACACCGCAGATAGGTTTCGTCGCCTGCCGTTATTTTGACGCCTTCGCCTTTATCGTCGGTGTAGTCATAAGTGCGCAGCTCCTCGGCAAGGCGGCTGAACCGCTCCGGCGTCAGTTTTAATGATTTAAATACGATCGTCTTCATCATCGGGCTCCTTACCGTTATTCCAGCAGCGATTGGATGTAATCCACAGGTACATCCATGCGCTTAGCGGTCTGATCGAGATTCATTCCGCCGTCCATGAAACGCTTCACCACCATGGCGATATTTTCGCCCACCTCGATGATATGCCCGTCGGGATCATAAAACCGCACCACACGCTGTCCCCAAGAATGCTCCTTTACCGGATGGACGTAGCGGATATCAAACCGCTTTAATTTGGATATAAAGCCGTCCATTTCATCCGTTTCAAAATAAAGTTCAGCCGCGCTTCCTCCCAAGTGTACATCCGCTTCGCTTTTATCGATGAAATCGACCCAAGTGTCCATCGTTTGCAGCGCAAAACCGCCGCTCAAGATCACATTGGCGCCGAAATCGGCGGAAACGGTTTGCTGCAGAATATCAAAATAGAACTTCTTGGATAAATCCATATCCTTAACGACAATCAACGTGCAGACATATTTCATGGTTTTGCACCTCGCCTTTGCTTGGCATTTTTCGACATTATTTTACAATTCATTCTAAACTATCCGCCGCTTTTATGCAATAGCGGTGGAAGAAGGAACCATGAATATGCCTACAATTACATTATAAAGCCATTATAATTCCGTTAAAAATGTTCCGACGCCTTCTTTTCGTGGTATATATAGTTTATAAAACGACAGCAAAGGTGAAATTAATATGAGAACTTTGGGTAATTTGATCTGGTTTATTTTTGGCGGTCTGCTATTGGGGCTCAGCTGGTTTATCGCGGGACTTTTATGGTCTATAACCATCATCGGTATCCCCGTTGGCATCCAGTGCTTCAAATTTGCGGGGCTTTCTTTCTTCCCGTTTAAAAAAGAAGTGGCTTACGGCGGCGGCGCAGGCTCGCTGATCATGAATATTTTATGGCTCATATTCGGGGGCATTGAGATCGCCATCGAAGCTGCGGTCATCGGAGCGATATTCTGTGTGACCATTGTCGGCATCCCTTTCGGCATGCAATGCTTTAAAATCGCGCAGCTGGCCCTGATGCCTTTCGGCGCAAACACACGCCCCATCGGAGCGCCGTATTACCGTTATTGAGCCGAACCGAAGGCACAAACGGTAGAATTGATTTACAGCCATTGCACAAAAGCGGTTTTATCGTTTGAATTATAACCCGCGTTTCTGTAAAAGTTGAGGGTGGACGCTTCCTTAGAAGAAGTCATCAGCATGATCTTATAGCAATTTCGTCCGGTAGCGATCTCCTTGGCATGCTTGAGCAGAGCCGTGGCGAAGCCTCTTTTTCTGTAAGCGCTCAGGGTTACGACATTCTCAACGATGGCGTAAGGTCGGTTGCCGCGGGTAAGATTATCTATGATAATGAGTGTGCAGGACGCCGCGGCAATATCTTCGGCACAACCCAGCAGTACGGTAATTTTTGGGTCCGCCAAAATATTTTGCCACACCTTGGCTGTGATATCATTTACGTTATAAAAATCATCGGGATGAAGATGGGAATATAAGGTCAACACCGAAGCAAGGTCCTGTTCTTTTGCTTTTCTAATGATTAAATCCATATCTATGTTCCGCCTTTTTAAAACAATAGTAACATATAGCCGCTTCGTTTTACAGGAAATTGTTTCGCATAAACACTTTTCCAAAGGAATTCTACTTAATTAACAAATCGGTCAAACAAATAATTAACAGAAAGGAAAAAACATTATGATACATGGATTCAGATTTTTATTTGACGGGGGCCGTATATTCGGCGGTCTTATATTCTTTGTTATGTTTGTCGCAGTCATTACGCTGTTGATTGTGCTGTTTACAAAAAAAAATCCCGGTCCGGCTTACACTCCATACGCACCGCGCCCGGATGCCGCTTTGGATGCGCTGAAGCTTCGTTTTGCCAAGGGTGAAATTACAGAAGAAGACTATGTAAAAGCAAAAGAATTGATAAATAGAAATTGACTATTTAATCAATGCAATGCATATTTATTAATGGAAGTTTGGATGGATTTTGATGCTTGGAAAAAGTATGCCGTCCGGATCAAAAAATAATGAATATTCATAAACACCTACAATATTTCAATCATGAAGCCGAAGCAAGGATATCTTGTTTCGGTTTTTCTAATAGTTTGGATAAAATTTTGCGCATTCTATTTTCACAAAATCAACCTGAATATTTTTTCCTTTCAGGCCTTTTTATGTATAATTATTGATATTTTTAACAGAAACTTGCTTGCAATCATCAAGCATACATCATACAATAAAACGAAGCTTAAATCTTCATTCAATTTTTGAGCGGCATCCTTCTTTAATGAAATTTTTTATGCAACTGCTTTTTCAATTTACTTGAAACTCTTTTTAGTTGCCGTTAATCTTTTGCATAAATCACTTTATATAATTGTTTTGAAAGGGAAAAAATATGAAAACATCTAACATTTCATTTGCGATTATGGCGGTCTCATCGGTGATGACGTCTTTTATGACCATTTCTGTAATGCTGCAGGGAATGGCTGTTGCGTTTCCGGATGCTTCGACCACACGGATTCAGTCCGTCTTTACACTCATCTCCGGCGTAGCCATGATTTTTACTTTTTTGGCGGGACCGTTGGCAACATTCTTCACAAAAAAAACGCTTACCCTTGCGGGAGCGGCTTTCGCGCTTACAGGCGGCATGATCCCCTACGTTTTTCATTCGGGTCTGTCGGTGCTGATCATCGGCAGCGTCTTGATCGGTATGGGAACGGGTCTTTTGACCACGCTGTCCTCGGCACTCATCGCGGAATATTATGACGACGAAAAAAGAGTTAAAATGATGGGTCTTCAATCGCTCGCCGTCAACGGCGGAGGCACGCTGCTTACCTTGGCTGCGGGCTATTTAACGGCTACCTACTGGGCAAACAGTTATCTTGTCTTTTTGATGTTTCTGCCTGTACTATTTATTGTAATGTTTTTTCTGCCTGCGGGAAAAACCGAAAAATCCACTGAGAACGACGGTGCAAAAAGCGTGACGCCCGAATTGATCCGTATGCTTATCAGCACGGTTTTCATCGGTACATTTTTTGCCACTACGGGCACCAATATTTCGTTTTATAT
>DAITPG010000060.1:4289-11624 GCA_036833715.1 Eubacteriaceae bacterium
GGCGGCAGTTCCACTGTCGGCATGGTTTTGTCGGTGGGCACCGTGGGAGCCGTTTTGGCGGGCATGATTTTGACTGCAACAACCAAACTATTTAAAAACTTTACGATGACTGCGGGTATCGGGCTTATGAGCGTCGGTATGTTCGCCTTTTATTTTTCAAATTCCGTGGTTTTGTGTATTTTGGCCAGTGTTTTGATCGGCTTGGGTTTCGGAACTTATGTTCCTTCCGGTTTTGCGAAAGCGCCCTGTACGGTTGCGCCTTCAGCGGCTACGCTTTCGATCGCGCTGTTTGCATCGGCAAACTCCATGGGACAATTCTTAAATCCTTACATCGTCACCAATATCGCCGCAAGTATCAACGCAACGGTATCCGCGCGCTATCTTGTATCCGCTTTAGGTCTTCTCATACTATTTGCGGTCAATATCGCCATGGAAGTTAAAAACGGCAAAAACGAAACGTGTATACCTGCCGAACAAAATATTTGATTAATCGACATACGAACGAATTGATTTACGGGACGCCGGCAAAATGCGTCCTTTTTTATTTGCCTACAAAAAAACAGAGCTTATAAGGCAGCTTTTTATAAAGCTTTTTGCTCTGTTTTGTTTCTTATTATTACAGCAATACCGATGTCAATTCATTTAGGAAGTGATCAGACCATCAGTCATTCACGTTGACTTTCACCGTATCTCCGCTGTCAACTGAAGATTGATCGACTTCAAAAATAAGCTGCCACAAGGCCATATCCGTCGTGCCGACCTCCCCGCTTTCACGCGAGATATCGACCGTGACCACATTTCCTTTTTTTACGAGCATATTGACCGTATGCTTGGTCGATCCGCTGGACTCCTGCAGCAGCACTAAGATCAAAGCCTTGCTTTCAAAAAATGGGTCATCGTATTTTGCTGCGGCTTCCGCGATCGCGGTCTGTCCCTGCACATCGTCCTTATAGATGTAGTTAAATGATTGAATGTATGCGTCAAGCTCGGCTTTGCTCGCGCATACCGAAGCTACGGGATATTTCGCTTCGGAAGAATATCCGAACGCTCGGATCGTCAGTTCTTTATAAGCGATCTCTTCGCCCGGATTCTTGCAGCCAAATAAAACGGCGGCCATTATCAAATTGATCAATAATATAGCGGTCATTTGAAAAGCTTTCTTTTTCATACACACTCCTGATCTTGTTCATTAAAGATTTTTCGGTTGTTTATTAATCATTATAACCCAGCATTTATTCAATTTAAAAGGATTTTAATCATTTGCTAATAACGCAGGTCTTTTAAAATACTCCGGAGAAAGGCTGATATCCGCGACATAAACCCTGTCTTGAATTTTTTGGTCGATATAGGTTTGCATCTCCGCATCCAAAGCGGCTTCTTCCTTATTCGAGGAATTGACATCACTGAACCGATTGTAAAAGATAATACCGATAACAGCGATAATTATGACCGCAAATAATATTTTCAGATAGTTTGTTTTCATATGGCGCCCTCAAATCATATTCAAATAAAATTTTGTCTTATACTATAAAAACGAAAAAAAGATCAAAAGTTACACGATCATCTAAAAAAAGCAGCGATTAAACTGCCCTTTTTTATCGATTCAAAATTTTATTTTCTGTTTTATCTTTTTCGACAACCCGATAAAAGATACCGACAAAGAAGATCACGGCCATAACCAGCGGTACGGCGAGCATAATTTGTATCAGCACAACGCTGTAATTTCCGCCGATGCCGTAAAGTATCCGTGAAAGCGTATGCAGGATAAAATAGACATACAGTGAAATAAGCCCCAATATAAATTTAGTTTTGGAACCGAATTTCGGCATAAAAAATTCCCCCTTCAAACCGCAAATGTTTGATTGACATAAATCAAGCTCGCCTGCTTTTGCAGCAAGCTTTCGATTTGTCCGTATAAGCCGCTGATCTGCTGATTTTGCGACTGCACCGTGGATTGAAGGCTGTTGATCTGATTGGCAAGCTGCGTTACGGTATTCATTTTTGAGCTTAAGAAAATTCCGAATACGGCCACAAGCGCGATCAAAGCGATCAGAAGATTTTTCTCTGATACATTTTTCATAACTACCTCCTGATTGTAAGTCTTCTGCATTCTATCATATCAGGCTGAGAAAAATTGTAAATTCAATAATACTAATTTTGCCCGGACGATATGTCCGTTATTGCTCAGCCTTGTAAGCTCCGACATTCCTTTTTGCTGATGAGAATATCACAGCAGACAATGGAATCCAAGTTCTGCGCGCATACCGGTGATATGGGTACAGTTATGGGCCCAATTAAACTTTATGATCTCAGTGCGATATCATCCTCTGCTTAAGAACGCGCTTCTTTTTTCCGAGATCAAAACATCCACTTTTTTATCATACGGGCCCGTCGGCAGGTCGTCTACGATAAAATCATCGAATGTAGGGCAGATAAGCAGCGTTTTTTTTGGCAGCTTCTCAAACAAACGGTCATAAAAGCCTCCGCCGTAGCCGATTCTTTTGCCGTCCATCGTAAAGGCCAGACCCGGCGTGATCACGATATCCAGCTCCTGCGGATCGATGGGCACCGCCTGCTCGCGCGGTATTTCGGGAATGCCCATTTTGGTGGGCACAAAGCCTTCCGGAAACGTGGTCGTATGCGCAAGGATCATTGTGCGGTCCTTGTTGCAGATGGGTGTTGCGACCGTTTTCCCTTCCGCAATCAGCCAGCTGATGAATTCGCCCGTGCGCAGCTCCTTGCCGAAAGTTACGTAGATCATCACCGTTTTGGCTTTTTTAATGCTGTCCAGCCGTTTGATTTTCTCAAAAATGACGCGGCTGATCTCATCGATTTGTTCATCGCTCATCAGCTCGCGTTTGGCAAGCAGTTCTTTTCTTAATTCGATCTTGTCTTTATATACCATAATGCCTCCGCAAACGGCTTGCACGCAAATGCTTAAAGCCGCGGTCGTTTCTTTTTATCTATTATAACAAACCTTGGCAGTATAACTCAAATGCTTGTGCCCGAATGCACAAAAAAAATACTTTTGCGTTTATCAAGCCGCGCGGTTATGGTATAATAGGCATTATAGCTAAACCAGCCGCATCGAAAGGAAACCGCCCCATGAAACTTTATGAACAGACGGCAGGCCAATTAAAAAGCCTCATCGACAGTAAACAGGTGAAATGCACCGAGGTATTGGACAGCTTTGTGGAACGCATCCAATCCATCGATCATCAAATAGAAGCATATATCACGAATACGTTTGAAAAAGCCTATGAAACGGCAAAGGATTTGGATGATAAGCTAGCCAGAGGGGAGGATATCGGCCCTTTGGGAGGCATTCCGTACGCGCTGAAAGACAACATGTGCACCAAGGATGTTTTGACGACCTGTTCTTCTCAGCTGCTTAAAAATTTTGTTCCGCCATACGACGCGCATGTGTATGAAAAGCTGCAGCAAAGCGGCGCCGTGCTGCTCGGAAAAGTCGATATGGACGAGTTTGCCATGGGTTCTACCAACGAAAATTCCACCTTCGGACATGTGAAAAATCCTTTTGACACCGACAGGGTTCCGGGCGGTTCGTCCGGCGGTTCGGCAGCGGCCACGGCTGCGGGGGAAAGCGCTTTCGCGCTTGGCAGCGATACGGGCGGTTCCGTTAGAAATCCCGCTTCCTTCTGCGGCATTACGGGCTTTAAACCCACTTACGGCACGGTTTCCCGATACGGATTGATCGCGTTTGCGTCCTCGCTCGATCAAATCGGCGTCCTCAGCAAGGATGCCGCCGACAGCGCCATGGTCATGAATGTGATCGGCGGCTACGATAAAAGAGACACCACATCCATAAAAAGAGAGACATTTGATTACACATCCTTCCTTAAGAAAGGGTTAAAAGGTATGCGTATCGGCGTGGATCGGGCGGCATTGGAAACGGGAATGGATCCGGAAGTGCTGCAAGTTTATGAAAAAACCATTGAAACCTTTAAAAATCTCGGCGCGCAGATCGTGGACGTAAGCTTCCGCCTCATTGAATACGCCGTGCCGGTCTATTATCTGGTTGCCTGCTCGGAGGCGAGCAGCAACCTCGCCCGCTTTGACGGTATCCGTTACGGCATGCGCGCGGACGGAGAAAACATCGAGGAGATCATCGTCAATTCCCGCACGCAAGGTTTCGGTGAAGAAGTGCGCCGCAGGATCATGCTGGGCACCTACGCGCTGAGCGCCGGCTATTACGATATGTACTACAACAAAGCTCTGAAAGTCCGCAGGCTTATCAAGGAGGATTTTTATAAGGTTTTGGATCAATGCGATGTGTTCCTTTGCCCTACATCGCCCGTGCCGGCCTATAAATCCGGCGAGACCGTAAATGATCATATGGCGCTGTACCTTGCCGATATCTTTACCGTCACAGCCAATTTGACGGGTACGCCCGCAATGTCGATCCCTGCGGGGTTTTGCGGGGAAGGGATGCCGGTAGGCATGCAGTTGTGCGCAAAGGGGCTGGGGGAAGAACAGTTATTCAGAGCGGCTTATAATTTTCAATCGAATACCGATTACCATAAAAAGCGCCCCAATTTATAAAGCTTGCAAAAAAAAATCCGAACCGTAAAATCCTTATTTGAAGAATCAAATATCAATAACGATGGTCGCAGATCATCAAATCAAGCTTGATCAAAAAATTCAAGGCAAGGCGCATGAATTTTTTGAGCGAGAGAGCACATTTGGCATATGTGACCGAAGCGCAAAATTCAGCAACACAGCAAGTATAAACGTGTTGTCTTACTATACTATCCGAAAGGAAACTAACCATGGAATACGAAATCGTCATCGGACTGGAAATACACTGCGAACTGAAAACCTTATCGAAAATATTTTGCGGCTGCCCGACTACCTTCGGCGCGGAGGAAAACGAAAATGTTTGCCCTGTCTGTCTGGGACTGCCGGGAACTCTGCCTGTTCTCAACGACAAGGCTGTGGAATACGCGGTGAAAGCAGGACTTGCGCTCAATTGCTCGATATCGAATTACAGCAAGCTTGACCGCAAGAATTATTTTTATCCGGATCTGCCGAAAGCGTACCAGATCTCGCAGTACGATCTGCCGCTTTGCGTGGGCGGTTATCTGGATATCACCGATAAGGATGGCAATCCCAAGCGAGTCAACCTTACCCGCATCCATATCGAAGAGGACGCGGGTAAGCTGATCCATACCGCAGGCTCCACATTGCTGGATAACAACCGCTGCGGCGTGCCGCTCATCGAAATCGTTACAGAACCCGATATGCGAAGCGCGGCAGAAGCGGAAGCGTTTGCGCGCAAGGTAAAATCCATCCTCGAAGCCGCGGGCGTATCAGACTGCAAAATGCAGGAAGGTTCCATCCGTTTTGACGTAAACCTTTCCGTCCGTACGTTGGGCAGCGAAAAATTCGGAACGAGAACCGAAATGAAAAACCTCAACTCTTTCCGCGGCCTTATCCGCAGCGTCGAATACGAATCTCAAAGACAGATCGATCTCATTGAGGGCGGAGGAACTGTAGTGCAGGAAACCCGACGCTGGGACGATGTGAAAGGCATTTCGATTTCGATGCGCAGCAAGGAAGACGCGCACGACTATCGTTATTTCCCCGATCCCGATCTGGTGCCGATCATCCTAGGTGATGATTTTATCAATAGAATGAGGGATTCGCTTCCCGAACTTCCGCATGAAAAAAAGTCCCGCTTTATGAGCGAGTTTCTGCTTAGCGAATATGATGCCGACTTACTTACTGCGGATACCGATTTGGCGGTGTTTTTTGAGGATGCTTATAAGGCAAGCGGAAACGCCAAAGCTAGCGCCAATTTTGTGATCGGCGACATTGCTGTGCGCCTAAAAAATACCGACGAAGATATCTCCGCCCTTCAATTTGGAGGCGAACAGTTAGGGAAACTCATTGCACTTGTAGATAAAGGGGACATCAATCTAAGCACAGCAAAAAAAGTGCTCGGCATAATGTTTGAGACGGGAAACTACCCGGAAGACATCGTTGAGAAGCAGGGACTAAAGCAGGTCAGCGATTCCGGCGCCATTAAAGAGATTGTCCTTACCGTTATGAAAGCCAATCCGCAATCCGTTGAGGACATCAAAAGCGGAAAGGACAAAGCTGTGAGCTTTATCGTGGGTCAGGTCATGCGCCAGTCCAAAGGCAAAGCGAATCCGCAGCTGGTCAATGAGCTGATCGCGGAAATATTAAAAGAATTATAATTGTCCGCTGACTACAAGAGGTAAATATGTATTACAGGATCAAATGCACAGAATGCCCCAAATGCGGCAGCGCAAAAATTGGCGCCGGTTATGCCGACGGTTACGGCGCGGTTTCTAATATCTACCGTATTTTTCGCAGCTCTGCCATCATTCATGAAATCTGTACGGATTGCGGTTATGTGATTGCATCCTATGTAAAAAAGCCTGAAAAATTCAAAGAATATTAAAGGCAGATATTTTTTATGGGGTTGCTTATGTCTGAGAAGAAATGGGTCGTATTGTTTCCGGGAGCAAATTATTCCGTAGATCACCCTCTTTTGTATTATGCGGGAAGCGCATTTGAGGAATGCGGTTATCAAAAACTATGCATTGCTTACGATAATACCCTTCGTATGGCTTCTGACACAAAGGAGCTTATTGAGCGTAGCAGCACAATTTGGCCTCAGCTTAATGAGATGACGAACATACCGTGCGCGGATATCGTATTTGTTTCCAAAAGCATGGGAACATTGCTTGCGCCATCAGTTGAGGAAGCGCTCAATATTCAAGCAAGGCATATTTTTCTCACACCATAAAAACCGACATTGCCTTATTTGAAAAAGGGTCGAAATATAATCGCAGCCGTTGCCGGCACAAACTATCCGCATATATCTGCTCAAGAATTAAGCAATCACTGTGAAAATGAAAATATTCGCCTGGTTCTTTTCGACAACGCCGATCATCGGCTTGAAGTGCCGGGTGATATAGAGGCAAGCGCCGAAATTCTCAAGCAAATGGCGGCTTTGTACAGCCAAACAGCAAAAATAAAATAAAAGAACAACTTAATTTTATTGACCTCATTTGTTAGATCAAAACTAACGGACGGGGCTTTTATTATTTTGCAAAGAAAATATATCCATATCAAGATAAATAAAACAGCAACCAAGGAGGAGAGCTTTATCAAAAAACTCGACCTCGTTAGTTGCCAGATTTTTAACCAACCTTGTTTTGTTTTTCATCTAGCCAGTCACTATTATTCTACTCGCTGACCAGCTCCGCCCCGAGGGCAAAACAGTTTTCTTTGTCCTTTGGGAAATTTTCTTCAAAATATTTCAATCGTTCATCTACATCAAAC
>DAITPG010000061.1:0-11505 GCA_036833715.1 Eubacteriaceae bacterium
TTTCGTACAGCGCATTCACCACCGCCAACAATGTATCCGCCACGCCGAAGAAATAGTTTGACTGCAATTAAAGAGACTGCCCTGAATCATTTTCAGGGCAGTCTTTTATGTAGAAAAGTATTTAATCGCAATAGGGATCGGCGGTATAACCCTGATAAACCGCATAATTTACATTAAAGACCCAAAAGGTTTTATCGGCAATCGCAGGGCATCCGAATTTGTGATAATATTTGGTGTCTCCTTCCACAACAATGACCACGTATTCATCCATAAATTCCGCTTTGGGCTTGTAGTCGTTGATGGTTTCATTCAAGCCGTCGATAGTGGATTGCTGGGACGCGATGGTGGATTGCTGCGAGGCGATGGATTCTTTGGCTGATTTGAATTTAACCGAAGTGAAGATAGTTGTGCCGGCCAAGATGACGGCAACACAGGAGACAGCGAT
The DNA here is from genome assembly GCA_036833715.1 of Eubacteriaceae bacterium. Classification (GTDB taxonomy): domain Bacteria; phylum Bacillota; class Clostridia; order Eubacteriales; family Anaerofustaceae; genus JBGMEA01. The sequence goes on from DAITPG010000061.1 coordinate 446, forward strand.
CAGCGCGATCATCAAACCCGAGGATTTTGCGTACGATTTTCCACAGCGGGTACACCGTTTGGTGCCCGGGTCGATCTGTCCGCCGCAAACCGTGCAGATGCCGGATTGCGCGGGCTCTTTTTTTTGTGTATAATTTCCCGGATCGGTATTATACTGGGGCGAAGACGAAGAGTATGGATTGTTTGAAAAATTCTGCTGCGTATTTGCGACTGTCTCCGCTGATGCGGGCGGTGTTTGCGTAGGTACGATTTTTTCACCGCAGAAGGTGCAAAAAAGGCTGTTATCGGGAATTTCCTGGCTGCATTTTGAACATTTCATAAATAAAGTCCTTTCAATTAAAATTTATAGTAAAGAGCTATCGTTATCGAACGCCAATAATGATTATATTCCATATTCTTACATAATATCTTATCATCAACTAAATGTATGTTCAAGTTTATTTTTTTATAATCATTGAGATCGAAGTGAGGACAAAAAAAGAGCCGATTTCTCAGCCCTTCTCGCTGCTGTTTTGCCTGCCGCTGCCGTCAAATAGGCGTTCGATGAGCGAAGCGATTTTGATGGCAGGCAAGCACAGCGTAAGCCAAATGAGTGTAAATGGAATGCAGACCTGCCCCAGCACATTAAGGGGCAGGTGCGAATAATCCCAGACATTCCAGTGCAGTAAACGGTTTACGATGCAGCCCGTAATAAACTCGATGATAGTAATGGCAACTGCGCCGCTGATGCATTTGAGCAATGCGCCTCTTTTGGTGAATGTGCTATTGATGATGCAGATTGATAAAAAACACAGTCCGCCGGCAATGCTCATGGACCAGTGCGTGTAGCCTCTGCTTAACAATTCCAGCCCCGGATAGACCGTAGCGCCGATCACAAAAATAAAAACGACTTTGCAAACTTTATTCATAAAAACAGTATTTGTTTAGCTTAAAAAAAGATACAGAAATATCATGAATACTTTAATTTTTTTATTATTTGGCGGATGGTTGGTTACTAGATTTCGCTTCATATCAACAAAAAGGATAGGTCAGGACAACCAATAAGTTAATGGAAGGACAGCATGTTATTGTAATAGGCTTGTTAAGAGGCTTTATCATCAGAAAGCCTATACCCGCATTTTACACGAATTTTAAGTCCGACCGATTTATAAAACCGTTGCGCGCATGGTATCATAAAATATGATTTTCAGCATTTAATATAGTAAGCAAATCTATTGCGGAGGACTGATATTTTGATCGATTCAAAAACGCAAGGACTGTCTATTATCCACTCATGCTTCAATAAATCAAACCTAACCCGATACGGCATGTTTGTCCGCCTCGGTAAAATTGCCCTCAAAACAGCCGGCAAGGGACCGGCAGTATTATGATCAGGAAAGTGACTTCCATCGAAAGGAAAAAATTCGAGGAAGAACGGGCCAGAAGAATCCTCCTTGAGTATTTCCCTCATAAATTCATCGAGTCAGAGCTTTCCGAGCGACCCGACATCATCAATTTAAAAGAGAGCGTCGGCGTTGAGGTTACGGACGCTCAGCTGCAATCGGTGCAGCAGGGGCTTTCAAGGAGCGGTATCCTCAGCTGGGAAAAAGAGTACGAATCGCGCGTCTATGCCGGCAGCGCAACCGTTATGCTCAAAGAACGCGCAGGCATCCACACATTGCGGGCATACTACGCGAATACCTACGATTTCTCAAAGGCCTACGGCAAAAAGCTGATGGCTTTAAATAAGGAAGGGTATCAGCGGTTTTGTGAAAATGATCTCTTTATCTTTGCATGGCTGGCTGACGAGTGCAGCATCCTCTCGTTTATAGAGGAGATCAGGTTTGATCCGATGCAATTTTATACGCCATGCCGGACGAATAAACAAGCCATTGCGGAATGTGTGAATGGGACGGCATTTGACTTCCTTTATCTATTTACCGAAAACAGTCTGTATGAATACTCCATGAAGAACCAAAAAATGAACCGATACGATATCAAGCAACAACAAATCAATCGTATTACGGAAGAATCATTTGAAGCGATCATGGGTATGAATCGGGCTGATTTTTTTTCGGCGTAGCTTGTGTCCCGGTATGAAGTTCGTATTTTAAAAGATGTTTGTAATAAGTTCATTTGAAATTGCGGAGATCGCTCATTTTTTATGGATTCAATTTGTTAACCCTTATCGATATTGTCTTTCTTGACAAAATTTTCAATTTGATGTAACATTAGTATATATTATAAAATCCCTTAAACCCAGAAGATTCATCGGCATTCTATGCCTTAAGGGCAATAAAAATCAATAAATAAGGGGAGAATTATGGTTAAAAAAAGTTTGATTTTTGCAGCGGCAGCCATTGCCGGAGCCTTGCTGCTGGGCGGATGCACGCCCAAAGAGTTTTCGGGGGATGAACTCATTACGTATTATAATGCGGACAGGGAAGCGGTCATTGAAGAATACGTAGGAGATGTGATAAAATCTGATGAGGATCTGACCGAATATATTTCGAGCAAATCCTACGAGGATTCGCAGGGACGTGACGGATATTACGATATCACGGTCGAAAATGAGCATGAAGAATATTTTTACAACGGAACCATGCATTTTGAGTTCGGTAAGGAAAAAGTCGATGTCAACGTACATATGCTTGCGCCGGGACAGTATCAGTATTTCAGCGTAAAGCTCAGTGAAGAGCCGGTCAGCTATAATTTTGATGTGTCCGGCGCATTTTACGGATGGTCGGATGCAGCCGATATCGATATCGATTTTGACGAAGAGTATCTGGACGATACCGGTTATGACGAACAGGTGATCCTTCCACTCGATAAGATCACGGAAGATGATGCTGCTGTTCTGGGCAAACATTTTTATTCCTACGACACTCTGTTCAATTATGATTCGGAAGTGACCTATTATCTCGTAAAGGAAAAAGACTATAACGACGGCTATGATTATAATCTGATCATGCTGGTTGATACGGTCAAGCAAACCGTTACCTTTAAGGACATCGACGGAAAAGTTGTAAAAACCCTTACGTTTTAATACCTCATCCGCCGGTACAATCGTCCGGTCTATTATTGCCCCGCTTTTTATGCGGGGTTTTTTCTTGGCAAATTTCAACACGGCGCTTTAATTCAAATCATTAAAGAACGGTTGTCAAACAGTATTTCGTTGCTTTCTTTTCCGGCGCAGTTGATACAGCGTGTTGTTTTTTTTGCCATGGAACAAGCGCATCGCCTATTTTCGCTTCGCCCTCAAATAAAAAACCCCGCGCTTGCGGGGTAATGGATTTATAGGAAAAGATTAAAAATGAATCTGTAAAGCTTGTCTTCCGCATCGGGGATGAGGGTGACTTTTGCGTCAAGGTCTGCGAGATGGGGATTTTCTTTTTGATAATCTTCCCATTCCGTGAAATATTCTGTATTTAAAGACATAATTGCACCTTCCTTTTTTTATTATCGAATGGATAAAGCAATTTTAGAATACACCGTAGGTAAGGAAAGTATCCAAAACGGCTCTTAAGTTGGTAGCGATGTTTCCTCTTAAGTCAAAGAGGCTCTTATCTGTGTTAAACAGATAGTTTCCGTCGCGGCCGAGCGTATCAATGATGTATTTTGCTTTGTCGACGCATTGTTCTTTGGTGCCCGTGGACAGGAGCGTGATGGGGAATAAGCCGGACACGACATGTTTGCTGCTGATTTTTTGAGCGATAAGTTTTTCGTCGCCGTATTCAAACTGAAGTTCCACTCTTCCCGGAAGATCTTCGAGGAAGTCGAGGTATCTCATCCAGTCGGATTCCACGAAAAGTCTTACGCCTGCGCCTGCAGCATCTAAGCCCTTCATCAGTTCATAGAAGCTTGGCCACCAGAATTTTTCAAACTGTTTCTGGTTGAGGAACGGGCCCATATGAAGCGGAATGAAGGTTCTGGAGTACTGGGACGATGTGGGAACAAGACCGATCTTGAGCATATGCGGCAGAAGAGCGTCGCAAGCCGCCGCTACTTTTTCGGGCATTCTGCGCACGTCGCCGGATACTCCGGTGAAGGAACGCAAAAAGTCCGCAAGGAAGTCAAACGGAGCTTCCGTTGATCCGCCGGGCGGGAAAGAAGCAAAGCCGTATTTTTCGGTAACTGCGCCAATCGAGCGAACCTGATTGCCCCAGCTTTCCGTCTTAGCGAGATATGCTTTGGAAAAGTTAAGCATCGCTTTTTCGGGTGTGGTATCTAGCGCGGAATAAAGACGCGGAAGGAATTTTTCGACCATCATTTTATAGGGATCTTTAATGAAGTCATCATATTCATCCACTTCCATGGAGTGGATTTCGGGATGCTGCATAACGCCGGTGGAGCTTTGTACGATCCCTTTGGAACCAAGTAATTGATAATGAAGCGGATGACGAAGCTGAGCGGCTACAGGTGCTTTATCAAACGGGAAGTCCTGAGCGACCTTGTCCATGAATTCGAATGTAACGCTGTTGTCCCACTGCGAACGTTTAAGATCCATGCCGCAATACCTGATGGCTGCATCCCAGGTAATGGAAATGAATGTTGGGATACGCTTTGGTTTTTTGCCGTCATACAGATCAATGAACAGCTGATTTCTCTCTGCCTGTAAGGCTTTTACATCAGACATTTTTGTTCTCCTTTGAATTTTTCTTTAAAAACTGCGTTGGTAAATGCGCGAAGAAAGCTTGCCCAATCAAACGCGCGTTGATTTATTAAATTCGGAAATCCATTGAATTTCCTACTACGCATTTAATATACTATGAATTTTATTCGAAGTCAATACGAATACATGAATTGAAAAAAGCTCATAAATTACAAAAACGAGCCGTCGAAGTTTTGACGGGTAAAAATTTTCTATACTATTTTAACCTAAATATAAATAAAAAAACAGGAATATCGAGTTTTTTGCAAAAAAAAATTTACATCTCTTAGTATTTTGATATAATATAGAAGACATAACATACCGGAGTATTGTAATGGAAGAAATGAAATTATCCAAGGGCGACATAACCAGAAACAAGATTTATGAATATGCGAAAGAAAGTTTCTATAAAAACGGTTACAAGAACACTACCATCACGGGTATTTGCAACGAGCTGGATATTGCACTGGGAAATATTACGTATTACTTTAAAAAGAAAGATAATATCGCAACACAGGTGATCAAGGATTTTCTGGCCGTGATCAATGATTGCGTGGAAGAATTTGTTGACGGCGAACAGCGTTTTTTTTATCGACATTTTTTAGTTTCTTACATATATTACAACATTATTTTGAATGACAAAAGAAACCGTAAATTTTACGGCGAGCTTCTGCAAAAAGAGCCGCTGTTTCAGGTGATGCCTCCCGCGGTGGAATATACCTATGACGGTTTTATGGGGGATTTCGGCATTACCATGACGCCGATGCAGCGCAAGGTTTTGATTGCGTCCGACCTGGGTTCGCGCAGGGAAATCGTGCTCGGGTATATGGCCGGACAGTTTAAAATGCCCGTCGGCGATCTGGTGGTGACGCTGCTTCTCAACACGGGACGGCTTGTCGGCCTGCCCGAGATCGAAATGTATAAAATGGCTTATCTGGCTTATGTGGACGCAAAAAATCTTAAATTCAACCATATCAAGCTGTTGGTTTAATGCCGTTCTCTTCGTTTTCTGGAATAAAAAAGCAGCCTTGAAATTAATCAAGGCTGCTTTTTCATATGCCGTCCGCACTATTATGGCGTATTACTTTATTTTGTTTAAAAAATCCATAATCCGTTCCGCTTGGCCGATGACGGCGTGGCCGGTATTCGGCAGCAGAACCGAATGCACATCAGCCGCGCTCCGCTTGATATTTTCTATGCTTTCTTCCGCCCGCAACAAATGGTCGCTGTCGCCGAATACTACCAAGATGGGCATAGCAAGCTTGGAAAGTTCGCTCTGCGAAAAAACAGGCAGCGTTTCCGTGCGGGGTTCCGTTTGCATGGCGATGAGCGTAATATATTCAATTATTTTCTTCATGCCCTCGGATTGGGCTTCATCAAGCATTACCTTTTGTATCGTTTGCTCGTAGTTTTCCGGCTCTTGATCTTTTTGCCGTAGTGCTTCATTCATAAAATCTTCTTTTACGGGCGCAAGACCACCCGGACAAAACAAAACCATGGCGTTTACCCTTTGCGGATTGGCGGTCGCATAACGAAGCGCCATCCATCCGCCGAGCGATAAGCCGACCAGCGTGCAGGTATCGATCTCCAGTTTATCGAAAAGCTCATTTAACCATTGTTCATACGCACCGGTCAAATAGGACGGACGGTTTTCCGCTGAAGATCCCGGTTCGCCGATGAGATCGACGGCGGTAACATGATATTGCTCGCTCAGCCGCGCAATATCGCCGAACCAGGAGAAGGAGTTGGAAAGACTGCCGTGCAGCAGGATCATTGCGGGATTTTGCTCATTTCCCGATTCGATGACAAAGGTACTGCCATAAGCCGTTTCCACCAATCTTTGCTTATTTGGTACCGGCCACACGCTCAGAATTTCTTTATAGGTGTCAAAAATTTGTTGTCTGCCTTCCGGCGTTTTAAAAATACTATTCATTTTCATCCTCCGATCAGCCATTGTTCGGCCTCTTTTTCATCCTCGAAGATTCGAAAAGACTGGCCCTGATTAATTTCGGCTTTAAAATCCTTGAACTTGCCCTTTACCTGCGACGGGTTTACGGTGATCGCCGTGCGAACGCCGTAATTGGTGAGCTTTTGAAGCACAAGACCGGCAATTCGGGTGGATAAGTCCATAAATTCTTCCGAAAGCGCGGCGCTGGGCAGCATCAGTTTTTGCGTGTCTGCTTCCGCGCAGAATTGAAGCAGAGTCAGCGCGTCCGCTTCCGCCCGAATGCTGCCTGCGATCATTCTTATATATTTTTGTCCGTTTTTTTCAAGGATCTGATAATTCATATCTTCTTTCTCCGTTTCATTGGCTCGGTCGGCCAAAGGCAAAAGGCTTTCTTTTGCGCGGCGCAGCCATTTTAGCTCGCGCTCGTAACCGTCCAATACGTTTTCCGCAATAAGCTCCCAGAGCTTGTTTTCCAAAGGTGAGGCGCTGCCGCTGAAAAAAGCGCTTTTTTTATTTTGACAGATCAACAGGGCTCCGCGTACCTCCTGCTCATAGCGCTCGAATAAAGCCTGCAATTCCAATTTCGATAAACCGCCGCAAAAAGCGAGCTGTACCAGAAAGCATTTTTTGATTTCGGGCGCTTCCGGGGCCTGCAGCGAAAATTCGCGCAGCAGGCTTTGTCCTTCAGTGGTAATGGAATAAAGCTTTTTGGTAGGCGAGTCCTCTTTGTGAACGGTTTCGCTTTGCACGCAGCCGTCCTCTTTCAGCTGCGTAAGCGCCTTATAGATTTGATTGTTGTTGCCGGACCAATGAAGAAAGGGTGTATCCTGCATGATTTTTTTCATATCGTAACCCGTCAGCGGACGGTTATTTAATAAGCCGAGTATGGCATGTTGAATCAGCATGATTTTACCTCATTATTAACATATGTTAATAGTAACATATGTTAATAATATTGTCAAATGCTAAATATAAAAAAACTCCGCAAAATCAGCGAAGTTTGTTTTGAAGCGATCGTATTGTTTCTTGTGTTTTGTGAGAGGTGTCATACAATCAATAATCCTTGCGCAGCCCGAACTCGGCGGATTCGACCCATTCGTAGGGATGGCGAAGAAAATCGATCAAGCTTTCAAAAAAAGCGTAATGCGATTTTTCCTGCATAATTAAAAAGGTGTATAATTCTTTTTCTGACATGTCCTTCGCTTCGGAGCTCAGTTTTTGGTATTGTGAAATGCTGTGTTTTTCGATCTCGAGCGCTTTGTTGTAGACATCGAATTGATCGGGCAGGGATTTGATCCGGCTTTCGTAATCTCCCGCATCTGTAAAGACATTGGCAAGCGTGATAAAGTCCGCTTTCTCATTCAATTGAAAGCTTTCCGCGTTTTTATGTTTTTTGAGCAGCTCGGCATGGTAGTGTTCGTCCCTGGAAAGGCGGAGAAACACGACCGATAGCACATTATCCTTGTTGGCGAGTGCCTGTTGGTTGTAATACACTTCACCGTCAAGCTCGGTTTGAATAGCGTAATCAAGCAAATTCATTGCACGAAACTCCGTTTTTATTTTATTATAGCACCGATATATCGTAACCATGCTATATGATACAAATATTTGATATATTTAAGCCGATTTCTCATAAGGCAGACGCACGCGGCGCAGCGCTTCCTCATGTACACGGTAGATGTGGCGTTCGCTGTAACCGATCTGCTCGCAAATGTCTTCCATCGTTTTAAAGTTAAGATAACGCATTTCCAGCAGCAGACGCATACTTTTGTCCTCGACTTCGTAAATGGATGCCCGAATTTCTTTCATCGCGTCGACCATGTCGCCGATGTCCTTGGTAATGGCGGTCTCCAGATCCATAATCTTGCAGACGACAGCTTCCGTGTAGCCCTTGTAATCTGTCCTTTTACCGAGATTTGCGGCTCCGAAGCTATTGACGCGCAGTGCCGCTTCTCTCAATTCCGCAAGCTGCTCCTCTCTGGCCGCGATAAATTCGCGCATGCGGTGCGCCCGTCCCAAATATTCTTTGGCTTCCAAGATATGATCTATATCCCGGTCCCTGCTTCTGCCGCCCGCGGTGCCTGCAGGTTTGCCCATATGAAATTCCGCTTTCACTGTTCTCCTTTCCGCTGCGCCTTAAGCGCCGAAGAGTAATTCTTCGACCGCGCGCAGATCATACTCATGTGAGTAATCCGTTCTTTTTTGCGGCTTGGGATCCTCCTGATTCAAATAGCCTTCAAATTTGTCGCCGAAAAGCGTCTGGGGACGCAGATATTTCTGCATCGGCGTACCCATCCATTCCTCAGCCTTTTTGTCAATGACACGGATGAAATCATCGATGCCGTAATTCTCACCGAGCCTTGCATCGATAAGCGCAAGCGTGGCGGGGGCACTGGGCCGGTAAGCGGTACACGCTTTTTCATTGAGTCGGGCGATTACGCTTTCGCAAACCACCTGTGCATTTTCCGCCTTATCCGTACGTTTTAAAGCCGGTATGTCCGCCTCAAATCCCGCATCCGCTTTGCTTCTTAAGATGCTGCAGCAGCCCGCATCGTAGGCTGTAATCAAGCTCGGCTGCGGCTTGTCCACACGCTGCCACCGCTTCCAGCGTTCAAAGCTGTAATATTCGCAGCCGCGGTGCAGATAGAAAAGCACCGAAGCGTTTTTTGCGATCTCGTCCAATGCCGATTCGATGTCCTCCGAACGCATATCGCAGTCATAAGGAAATATTTTGGATTTTAAGTAGTTGGCGTTGGCCCTTCCGCGGCCTTCGTCGTCCGCGTTGGAGATCATTCCGATGAAGATCAGCTTGGCCAGCACCGAAAGATTGGCAAAGCTGGGGCTGTCCCAAATATTGGGGTCGATCATTCTTTTTCTGGCCATGGCTGCCCGCGCGGCGCGCTCCTCCGTTAGATTTTTCTTCCGCCTTCCTGCCAAAGAAAAAATCCTTTGCGGGAAGGCAGATGGGTGTGGATGATATCCGTGAGTTCCTCGATTGTTTTTTGCTGCCTTGCGCAACGTTCGCTTAAATCCTCAAGCCGCTCCTCCAGCAGTCTGTTTCTGACAGACAGTGAGCGTATGTGATCGTCCCTGCTATTCATCTGCGTCGGTCTTTGCCTGCCGATCGTATGTTTGCGTATTTCTTTTGGTGTTTTTCCGAGGCTTTCCGGTCATCGGCTTTCTTATATTCGATCAGCAGCCTTTCTTTTTTATCGTAAAGAAGATTTAAATAACGGCAGATTTCGCGGATTATTGCTGCGACGGCATTTACTTGTGACACCGCGTCCGTTTGGCTGTTGTGAATAAAAAGCTTTTTTGCATGTTCCGCTTCCGCGATGCGGGTATTGATTTTCTTTAGATCATTTTTCAAATCATTAAGCTCCCTAAATATCAACTTTACCGATATTATATATCAGTTTATCTAATATATCAAGTATATTGATAAATAAATATAAATTAACTTGATATGTATTTACAAAATTGGCACCTTCCGCTATAATTCATATAAGAAGGATTGATATTATGAACCGCATCAAAGAAATACGTACGGCAAAAAAAATGAAGCAGACAGAGCTCGCAGGACTTGTGAACGTAAGCCAGGCAGCGCTTTCGGGATATGAGACCGGAAAATTCGAGCCCGATGTGGATACGCTTAAGAAGATCGCCCGCGTTTTGGGAACCAGCATCGATCATCTTCTCGGGAACGATGAAATTGCGGACAGGGCGGAGCGTGAACATCCGCAAGGCGGCGTGCGCATTCATGTGTACGCGAAGATCCCTGCCGGCATTCCGCTGGAAGCCGTGGATGATATCGTCGATTTTGAGGACATTCCTTATGAAATGACCAAGGGCGGCAAGGAATACATCGGCTTCAAAGTATCCGGCAGCAGCATGTATCCCAAATACATCGAGGGGGATACCGTGATTGTGCTGCGCCAGCCCGAATGCAACAGCGGCCAGGACTGTGTGGTGTATGTGAACGGTTACGACGCGACGCTTAAGAAAGTCGTCAAACAGGATAACGGCATCTGGCTGCAGCCGCTGAACCCGGCATACGAAGCGGTGTTTTATCCGTATGACGGAAAAGACGAGATCAAGGTGCTGGGCATTGTCAAACAGATCCGACGCGATATATAGGCTGCCAACATTCGTCCGAGCGACGGCAAGGCGGCTTGCATATAAATTGAAATGAAAAGGAGAGAAGTATTATGGTAAAAAAAGCTATTGCGCCGAGTGCGGTTAATGCGGAGGGCATGACAAAATAAAAAAGCCCTGCCCTCCGAACGGAATCATTTATGAAAAATCAATACCATCGGAGGACAACATTGAAAAAAACTGATTTAAACGCCCTGGGTTTTGACGCGTATTTTGCGTCCGAAGCCTTGGCATACAGCGGACTGACCCCTGCGCGCGTATCGCAGCAGCACCGCGAACTTTATAAAATAGTAGCTGAGGGCGGAGAGTTTACCGCCAGAGTGACTGG
>DAITPG010000062.1:0-11233 GCA_036833715.1 Eubacteriaceae bacterium
CTTGCTGCTGGAAAATCTCGTCGGTTTTTTCGATGCGCGCTTTAACTTCCGCAATCGAAGTATTGATATCGTTTAACGTATTTTCCATTTTGTTCATCGAATTGGTGACCGAGGCCGAAAGGCTCCTGATTTCGTTTGCAACCACCTCAAAGCTTTTGCCGTTTTCACCGGCTCTCGCCGCTTCAATGGAGGCGTTGATGCCGAGCAGATGCGTCTGACGGGCTACCCGTCTCACGATGTTGAGAATCTCATTGGTTTCGCCTGCCTTTTGATTGGTGGCGTCAACAAAATTGATGTTTTCGGCATTGTCCTGCACCACCTGCTGGATGGTCACGGAAAGGCCTTTGACGGTAGTGGATATCTCGGATAAATTGCCGGACAGCATCTGCGAATAGGCGGTTACTTCACTTCGGCGCTGAAGACTTTTGCCCGCGGATAAAGTACCGATGACCTCTCCGCTGCCGTTTCGGATGGGAATGGAGTAGGATTTAAACGGTATGCTTCCGAACATATGGGCGGGTATTTCCTTGATGACGCTGGTGCCGCTGTGAATGGCTTGATAAGCAGCGCCGTTTTCGGGTATCGCATCGCCTCTCACTGACTTTAAAGCCAGTACGGGGCAGGTTTGATTGACCAGACAAACTTCCTTGTCGGAAAGCATGAGGCAGGCTTCGTTATCGAACAATTCCGCAAGGTAGGGGAGCACCAGTTCAAAAGACTGGTATATTTCTTGATCCGTTAAGTTATTCATTGTAAATAATCCTCCGTGGACAAACTTGAAAATGTCATCAGAAATCAAATACTATTCCGATAAAATATATATCGGACGCGTTTGATGTTAGTTTAGCTTTTGAACAACGGAGCCTATTAAAAAAAACGGCCGCCATTGAAGGCGGCATAATTTAAATTTGCTTACAGTATTTTTTCAAAACAGACCGAATCCGTCCGCCCTTTATATTTGTCGTAGTTTTCGATGACTGCATAGCCTCTATTTTCGTAGAAACGAACGGCTTTTTTATTCTCGACACCGGTTTCCAGCCATAACGCCGTGTAGCCGAACGGTCTTGCGTTTTCTTCGAGATAAGCAAGTATTGCGCCGCCAATTCCCGTGGACTTCGTTCTCGCATACATGCGCTTCACTTCCGCGACGGTATCACTGAGCGGACGGATGGCTCCGCAGCCGAGCGGTTTTCCGCTGTCGTCATACGCAAGGACGAACAGTGAACGCGGCACACAGACGTCGGCAGCGTCAAAAGAATTTCTGCCGCTTCTGCCCGTCAATGTTTCAAGTATATCCGAAAGTTCGTCCATCAAAATTCTTGCGTCTTCCGAATAGGGGTCGGCTTTTATGATCTTCATGCCATTGTTATCCTACCATTTTATAAAAGACTGATCAGCTTGTCCACATCGTCTTCGTCGGTGGCCCAGCTGGTCGCAAAACGCACGACGATCTCGTCCTTGTTCAGCTTTTCCCAAACGCCGAACGCGGCATGCTGCTCCAGCTCCGCCAATTTTTGGGGTGAAAGCACCACAAACTGCTGATTGGTGGGGGAGTCGATAAACAGGCGGTAACCCTTTTGGACAAACGCTTGCTTCAGCTTGACGGCAAGGCGCACGGCATGCGCCGAAATATTTATATACAGATCATCCGTAAACAGGGTATCGAATTGAAGCCCGAGCAGCCTTCCCTTGGCAACGAGAGCGCCGTGCTGCTTCATGCGGGTAAAAAAGCGGGGCACCTTCAGCCTCGGCGTAAAAACGACCGCTTCCCCGAACAGCGCGCCTACCTTGGTTCCGCCGATATAAAATGCTTCGCAATAATTTGCGATATCCGCAAGCGTAACGTCCGTTTCGGCCGCAAGGCCATAGCCCAGACGCGCGCCGTCCATGTACAGCGGTATTTTATACTCGCGGCAGACTTCAGACATCGCCCGCAGTTCGTCCTTGGTGTAAAGCGTGCCGTATTCCGTCGGATGCGAGATATAGACCATGCCCGGCGTCACCATGTGCTCATACGTTCCGTCTGCGTAAAAGCTTTTTAAATACTCGCGCACGGCCTGCGCGGATATTTTTCCGCCGGATTGCTCCAGCTCCAGCACTTTATGTCCCGAGGCTTCAATGGCTCCGGCTTCGTGCGTGCTGATATGCCCGGTTTTTGCGGCGATCACGCCTTCATAACCGGCCAGAACGCTGTCAATGACAGTGGCGTTGGTTTGCGTGCCGCCCGCAAGGAACCACACCTGCGCGTCGGGGCAGGAGCATGCGGCGCGGATCTTTTCACGCGCGGTTTCGCAGTAATCATCAGTGCCGTAGCCCGGCGTTTTTTCCATATTGGTTTCAATCAGGCGCTGCAAAATTTGGGGATGCGCGCCTTCCATGTAGTCGTTGATGAAGTAGAGCATGTTTTCTCCTTTATTTTATGATCATTATTGAGTTTATACGGTTTGCAATTTCAGCCGTGCCTGCTGCGCTATGTACAGCTTGTTGCCCTTTTCGGCTACTTCGCGGTATTTGATGAGCGCGTCTTCCGTTTTGCCTTCGGCTTCGTCGATGAGGGCCAGTTGATATAAAACTGATAAGCGTATGAGGCTCGTATTTTTTTGATGCAGTATCGAATCGAGCAAGTTTCTGCTGTGTTCATACTCATGCGAATGATACAGTCTTCTTGCTGTTAAAAAATCCTTAGACAACATAGCTTTGATGTCATTTGAAAAAAAATTCTTAATTTCTTTCTCGAAAATTTTTTCGGCTTCGTCAAAATCACCCACAGTATATAAACAACTTGTCAGATTTCCGTAATAAGCAAATAAGCTGTTATCTTGTTTAGATAAAACATTAATATTTATTCCGCGAAGTATCTCCAAGGTTTTATCATATTCTCCGAGTGCTGTATAACCGTTTGTAAAATTTAAATTTATCAAAGCGATAGTTTTAGGACTTTTATTATAAAATCTCTTTGTTACTTCAGTCATTTTTAGAAAGGATTCGGGATCAAGTTTTTCATAGAGCTGATTCATTCTAATTTTATCTATTGATTTCAATATTAAAGGATAGCACAGAGCCAACCCGATAATAAGTAAGCATGCGATTGTATCTGGTATTCCCAACGATAACAGCAGAGTGAATAACAGAATAATAATTACGATCAAAAATCCCATTTTGACACCTTTATATCCATAATTTTGATCGAGCATCAACCAAGCGTATTCACCAATTTCCCGATCTTTTCGATTTCCACTTCCACTACATCGCCGGCTTTCAGCCACACGCGCTGGCGTTCGGGATAGCCCATAATCACGCCGCTGGGTGTTCCCGTGAAGATCATATCGCCCGGTTTCAGCGTCATATATCTGGAAGCGTAGCTGACGATCTCGGCGCAGTCAAACATCATAAGACTCGTATTCGAGGATTGGCGAATTTCTCCGTTTACAAGGCAACGGATCGCTAAATTTTGCGGATCGCCGATCTCATCCGCCGTAACGATGACGGGACCTGTCGGGCCGAAACCGTCGCAGCTTTTGCCGATGAGCCACTGGCCGCTGACAAACTGAAGATCGCGCGCGGATAAATCATTGCCGCAGGTGTAGCCGAAAACGTGAGACAATGCATCATCTCGTGTAATGTTAGAGGCTTCTTTGCCGATGACGATGACAAGTTCGGCTTCATAGTCAAACTGCGACGCAGTCTTCGGGAGCGGGATCACCTGGTTATGCGCCGCAAGCGCGTTGCTGAACTTGCTGAACAACACGGGCTGCTTGGGCATGTTTTCAAACGCTTCCTCCACATGGCTTTTGTAATTGAGCCCCACGCAGAGTATTTTCTCGGGTGCAGGCACAGCCGGCGCGTAAGTATAGCTTCCCTCCGCATGGAATATCGCATCTTTATCCGCCAAGGCCGCAAGTTGTGCCTGCATTTCAGCGTTTTGGATAATGGCATCCATTTGATCGGAAATATTCGTGCCGTGCAGTTCGGCGGTTCGCTTGATGTCTAATAATCCTTTTGATGTCAGAAGAGCGGCTTTTACCGTATCGGTTTTAACAGAAACCAGTTTCATCATCGTCCTCCGTCTGCGATGCCGCAGCGTTTGTTTATTTATCCTTAATATTAACACCGCCGCAAGTTAGCTGTCAATCGCAAGAGGCTTCATCATCGATTTATTTCCCGGGACTTAATGTGTATTTAATTGAATATGGATCATAAATAAAGTAGAATAAAAAAGTGTTAAAAAACGGCTGATTGAATAAAATAATTACATTCGATCTGCCGCAACCCGCTCGATACGAAATCTATGATGCGAGGAGTCAATTATGCTGACGATCACAGACTTAACCAAAACCTACGGCAACGTTAAAAAGACGGCTGACGGCAATTATAAACGCGCAGTCGACCATATCTCTCTGCATGTGTCCAAGGGAGAAGTTTTCGGTTTTCTGGGCCCCAACGGCGCAGGGAAAACGACGACGATCAAAATGATCACGGGGATATTGTCAAGCGACAGCGGACAGGTGCTCATCGACGGCATCAATATCGCCGCCGACCCGATTGCCGCCAAAAAGAAAATGACCTATGTGCCGGATAACCCCGATATCCAAAAAAAGCTCAAGGGCATCGAGTATGTGAATTTTATGGCGGATATGTACGATGTATCCAAGGAAGACCGCAAGGCCCGCACCCAAAAATATGCCGAAATGTTTGAAATGACCGAGGTGCTGGGCGACCCCATCACCAGCTATTCGCACGGCATGCAGCAAAAGATCGTGCTGATGGGCGCGCTTGTGACCGATCCGCAGCTGTTGATCCTCGACGAACCGATGGTTGGGCTCGATCCCAAAAGCGCGTTCAAGCTCAAGGAGCTGATGAAGACGATGTGCAGGGAAGGCAAAACGATCTTTTTCTCGACCCATGTGCTGGAGGTGGCCGAAAAATTCTGCGACCGCGTAGCGATCATCAACAAAGGACAGATCATCGCGATGGGCAGCCTGGATGAACTCAGAAAATCCGAAAATTCCACGGGCTCGCTCGAAGAAATCTTTTTGGAGCTGACGGAATGAATAAATTATACATGCTGTTTAAGGTGCAGCTGAAATCATCGTTTAATCTGCTGCAGTATCTGAGCTCCATCAAAACCAATAAAAAGCAGGCATGGAAGCTGGGGCTGGTGGTTTTATTCATCATCGCCATCGGGCCTTCGTACTTTTTGTATAACGGACTCATCCAGCTTTTGTTTGAAAACCTTTCCGCCATCAACCAGCAGGGAGCCGTGATTGCGGCCGGGATAACCGGCACGTCGCTGGTTGTGCTGTTTTTTGGCATTATGTACGTATTTTCGGCACTTTTCGGCGCCAAGGATCTTGAGATGCTGCTGGCGCTTCCGATCAAGCCCGGTTTCATCATCGCAAGCAAGCTGAGCAGCATCATCGTTGCGGAATACTTATTTACCGTTCCCCTGGCTGCGCCGATCTTTATCAATTACGGCGTCAATGTCGGCGCGGGCTTTTTATATTGGGTTTATTCCTTGCTGATCGTACTGCTGATTCCCGTGGTGCCGATCTCCATCGGCGCGATCCTTACCGTTTTGGTTGTAAGGCTGTTTGGAATGCGCGTCAACGTGGAAAAGATCCAGATGGTTTTCATGATCGTGTTTATGATTGCCATGCTGTCGCTGAATTTCTTTGCGACGCAGGGAGCTTCGGGGATCCAGCAGGGTTCGGAACAGGAATATATCAATCAGCTGATCGCCAATAACCATTTGTTGATCGATTCCCTTGCCAAAACCTTCCCGCCAGCCAAATTTGCAGCCGAAAGTGTGTTGAATTTTTCTTCCTTCGGCGGGATCATCAATTTATTGATGTACGCGCTGATCAGCGCCGGACTGTTTCTTGCGGCGGTTTTTATCGGCGATAAGGTTTATTTGAAAGGTGTCAACCGCGGCCTGGGCGCAAAAATCAAAAAAAGAAAGGCCGGGAATGGCGTCGCCGAGATCGGAGCGTCCTCATCAAAGCCTGTAAGCATATTTAAAAATGATTTCAGGATCATGCTGCGAACACCCATCTTTGCGTTCAATACGCTTCTGATCGTTCCGCTGCTGCCCGCCATCATGATCTTTTCTTTTATTTCCGGCGGAAGCAGCCTGGATTCTCTGCGGCTGTTATATCTGCAATATAGCAACGAGGTAGCCGTTTTCTTCAGCGTGGCGATGGTGATGGTCACCGGCATAACGACGGTGACGGGCACCACGTTTTCCCGCGAGGGCAGCGCATTCTGGCTCAATCAGATCGCTCCGGTACACCCGGTCGATCAGCTGCTGGGCAGGTGCATGAGCGCGGCCGCCGTCAACGGCGCGTTGATCGTTATGATGGCTGTTGTGGTCGGCATCATTGGCGGAGGAAGCAATATCTTGCTTTTGATTTTAATGACGGTCACGGCTTTGATCGCTTCGCTGCCGATGACAGTTATCGGCCTGCTGATCGATCTGATCCATCCCTATCTGAACTGGACCGACCCGGCAAAAGCAGTAAAACAGAATATCAACGTATTGTTTATGATGATTGCGGCTATGCTGATGGCAGCACTATTCGGCGGACTTGCGCTTCTGCTGATGGCGGTAGGTCTGCCTGTATATGCGATCATGGGAATTATTGTATTGCTCAGCGGATCGCTGGCATACGGACTCGCGAAATTTTTCATACGCCTTATGCCGAAAGCGATCATATTTAAATAACCAACCTCAAACAATCAAAAATTTGTAACATAAAGAATCCCTTTGAATCTTAATCTTCAAAGGGATTTGTTTTTACTCAATGCAGTGTTCTGTTCCGGATCCATTAGTCTATTATCAATAAAATACCGACCCGATGGCGTAGCCGCAGAACCAGCCTTCCACACCGGAAGAATCCGTCGGTACGACGATGTAATATCTGCTGCTGTAATTAGGCATACCGGTAAACGTATAGGAAGTGCCGGTAGTGGTACCTTTATAGACAAGATTACCGGAAGCCAATGCCGAATCCCTGAATTGCTGCCAGGGTACTGTAGGATCGGGAGGCGCTACGCAAACGTATAATTTATATTTAGAAGCCGCGTAAACGGAATTCCAGCTCAATGTAACTGTGCTGCTGATGGGAGTCGTTTTGACATTAACAGGTTTTCCGAGCGCCGCAAAATGCAGTTTCTGCATGGTGCTTTTATACGGGCCATAGCAGGCGCGGAAACCGAACCAGCGGCTTTGCCCATAGGGAACATCTTCATAGAAATACTGTGAGAGGTCGCAGATGTCCGGTGTATCGGAGGCAAGCCCCGCTTCTGTGTTCGAAAAATAGCATTCAAAAGTGGGTTCATAAATCGAGGGATAAATGGGGCTGGTCCTGCGATAGAAATTGAGCCTGTAACTTCCTATATCCTCTATACTGTATAGGTAAAAATTGGGCTGCGGTGGATTTCCAGGAGAAACGGAAGTCTTGGCTGCGAGATAACCCGTGGGTATTCCGGCTTTGCCGCTGCCATCGACCGCCGCCACTCTAAAATAATAGGTAGTGCTAGCATTAAGGCCGATGACACGGCAATCTACGCCAGCGAAATCAAAATAAGAATAGGCGCTTATATCGGACGAAGCTACTGTTGAGTAGTAGATACGATAGGTTGCCGCGTTTTGAACGCCGTCATAATAAAGCTGCACGGATTGATAATTATAGGTTTTCGCGTTGAAACCAGTTGGAGCGGACAAATTCGATGCAGGCGTAGTTACAGATACAACAGAGCTCGGTGCGCTCGTACCGCCTGAATTAAAGGCATAGACCTTGTAGTAATAAAGCTCATCAGCAGAAAGGCCGGTATCAGTGTAGGCTGAGCTTAGCGCTTCGCCGACTTTTGAATAGGTGCCGCTTGAGGATGTCGAGCGGTAGATATAGTATTTGGATGCACCATTCACTACAGTCCATGTAAGTTTGATGGTTCCGATATTGAGCGCTACAGCTTTTAATCCCGTCGGTGCAAGTGTGCGTGTCCGTGCATATACGGTGGAACTCGAAGCGCTCCAACCGCCCGAATTAAAGGCATAGACCTTATAGTAATAAAGCTTATTCGCTGAAAGACCTGTATTCGTATAAGATGCGGTCGTCGCTTCTGCTGCTTTCGAATAGGTGCCGCCGGAAGATGTTGATCGATAAATACCGTATTTGGTTGCGCCGGCTACAGCCGTCCAGGTCAGCTTGATGCTGCTCGAAGACACAGAGGTTGCTTTAACGCCTGTTGGAGCGTTGGTACGCGTTCGCGCATATACGGCGGAACTCGGAGCGCTCCAACCGCCCGAATTAAAGGCATAGATTTTGTAATAATAAAGTTTATTGGATGAAAGTCCGGTATTGGTATAGGTACCAGTCGTCGCTTCTGCCACTTTCGTATAGGTGCCGGCGGAAGACGTAGAACGATAAATACCGTATTTGCTTGCGCCCGTTACACCTGTCCAGGTCACCTTGATGCTGCTTGACGATACCGAGGTTGCTTTTACGCCTGATGGTGCAGCCGTGCGGGTACGGGCATAGACCGCGGCGCTCTTTGCGCCCTCTCCCGAAGAATTGACGGCAGACACTTTATAATAATAAAGCGTATTGGATGACAAGGACAAGTTTGTATATGCAGCCGAAGTCGTTTCTCCGATCTTTGCATAGGTACCGCCCGAAGATGAGGAGCGGTAAATTCTGTACTTGGTTGCGCCGCTTAAGGCCGTCCATGTGAGTTTGATGCTGTTTAAAGAAGCCGATGTCGCCTTCAGACCGGTCACAGCCGAGGGAACGGCCGCATCCACGGCAGAAAGGGTCAAGGATAACAGAAAAGTCATGAACAGGACAAACGAAAAAAGTCGGATTTTTTTCATATGCCAAACCTCCAAAATTATTGCGGATCCTTATCGCAAAGTCTGGATGCGTTATCGATCAATATATCCAGTTGATCCGCTTTGATCTTATAATAATCAAATTATGTAGCTCTGTAATCACCCTCAAGGTGATTTTCGTTGATTATTAAATTCTGAAATGCGCAATAAAAAAACCTGTCAAATTAGGCAATGACAGGTTTGAAGTTCATCTAGCTTTGCATGAATGAAAAAAATTAAAGCTCGTATACATAATCGCTTTTAAAATCAGCGATATAAAAATATTCTTGAAGATTTCTGCAATACACTTAGTTATTCGGTTGCCTTTAACAGCTGAATATGATCCAGCGTGTGCTCTTCGTTGAAATCCAGCGCCAGCTGGAGGGCTTTTTCGATCTCATCATGGGGAAGGCCCAAGTTTCTGCCGGAGCTGCCGCTGATGAAATTGATGACGTATTCGATGGGGACTTCGTTGAATTCGTCTTCCAGCAGCTTGGTGAGTGTTGCGTAGCGACCTGCGTTGTTGTAGATGGTGTAGGCTTTTTTGTAAAATTCGCTCTGTATCAAATGGTAATCGTACATCATATGGGATGTGATGGAAGACATCGATCTTCTAAAAGGGTTTTCGGAATGCGGCTCATTGTGCAGCGCGCCGCCCTTGAGCAATTCATAATAAAACAATCTCGTATTGGGATCGTCAAACATGTTGCGGTAATAAGGGATGCTTGCCACCGTATGCAAAAAATAGGTGTTCAGCTCGGCCGAGAGATTCCGTTTGATATAGTCATAGATCTTATTGATATAATCATTCAATAATACCGCCGCCAGATCCTCTTTCTTTTTAAAGTAATAAGACAGGCTGCCAAGCGCAATGCCCGAATCCTTGGCGATGTTCTGCATGAGCGTTTTATCGTATCCGTTGATGAAAAAAGACTCTCTGGCGTTGTTGACAATAATCTCTCTGGTGATGTCACCTTTCTTTAATGTGCCCAAAATCGATTACCTCCGTAATAATTATTATATCAGAAATTTTTACTGGTATAAAATTTATTTCATTTTATTTTGTCGAAATTTGAAACATATACAGATTTATATAATAATACTACCTGAATTACTTGACTTTTCCGATAAACCGTGTATATAATATTGTAAAGTATCATTATTAAACAATATTTTCCGGAAGATATATTTTTCAACATTGATTAAAGCAGCTTTGGATACTTTATTTTTTCTCTCTTGGCGCGTGATATTTGCGAATATTAAGGCACGCGGAAATTTTATCGCAGCGGTTTAAGATCGCTGCAGATCGAATCAAGGAGGATAAGAAAATGACAACAAACCAAGCGGCTCCCAAGGACGAGACAAAAGTAACGGCTTACAGCTGGTTCGTAGCACTTCTATGCATGTTGACGTACGTAGTATCTTTCATTTCCAGAAACGTTTGGACCGTGGCCATCCCCCAAGCTGCTCCTGCCCTGAATATTTCGATGGCAGCCGCAGGCGGACTCGTAACAGCTTATTATATCGGTTATGTGGCATCGAACTTTTTCTCGGGCATCATCGTCGATAAATTCGGTCCGAGAATCTCCTTAACGCTCGCGACGGTTTTGACCGGCGCGTTTACGCTTGCCATTCCGTTTGTGAACGGCTACAGCGCGATCTTTGCGCTGCGCGTGCTCGCCGGCATTTCGAGCGGACCGTTGTTTGCGGGCGTTACCAAAATGAATTACGGCTGGTTTGACGATAAACGACGCGGCGTTGCCATGGGATTTATCATGTCGGGCCCGGCCGTCGGCGGAGCGATCGCATCCGCAGGATTCGCACCGATCATCCAGAAATCGGGCTGGCAGCCCGGCTTTATCGCCGCAGGCATTACGGCGCTGGTCATCGGAGCGGTATTTTTATTTTTCGCAAAAGAAAAGGGTTTGGCGCTTGCTCAAAATAAGCAGGCAATTTCTCCCGAGCAAAAAAAGGCGGATTGGAAAGAAGCGGGCCTTATCCTTGTTTCCAAAAATTTCATGCTCGGCACGGTCATGCACTTTTTCATTATCGGCGCGGGGCAGGGTATTCAGACATGGCTGATCTCCTACTTCACCAAGGTGCAGGGACTCACGCTTGCGCAGGCGGGTCTGATCTATGGCGCGGTGCAGTTTTTGGGCTTGGGAACGGGGATCTTATCGGGCATCGTAACCGACCTTTTAAAAACACGCAAATGGATGGTCATTCCCAGCTGCGTGGTTTCCTTCCTGATGCTCTTCGGTCTTACGCAATCCAAATCCATCGGTATACTTACAGCCATGCTGGTTGTGAACGCGATCATGCAGGCCTTTATCGGAAACGGCAACAATATCATGCAGGCAGAGC
>DAITPG010000063.1:0-11222 GCA_036833715.1 Eubacteriaceae bacterium
TTTTCAAAAACACCGATTTTTTTCTCGTTTAATTGCGGATCCAATACTTTTAAAACATCCGCCCTCTCGGAAAAATCGGGAAGCCTATCACAATAAATAAACAGATCGATGTCCGCTATGTTTTCTTTTGTCGGCAGTTCACCGGCAAGACCGATTGCCGAGATGTGATGGAATTGTGAAAGTTTATTGATTAGTTTATCGAGCGTTTGTTTAAGATCATTCATGTTCATTACCGTTTTTATTAATAGTAGCATTTTAAGGCAGCAAAAACAATCCCGATGATTACTTGCGCCTTGTAAAACTGTCGGCTCGTACCCATATCTTTGAACCCGCTTAACGTTAGGACATATTATATACCGAGCGGCGCAGAAGCGCAATAAATGGATGTAATGGCGCATGTAAGATGATATGCAAGCGCGTTAATAAATCAAGCGGAAAGAAGGTACCAAAATGAAAATAACGGGCAGCCTTATGCTCGATAACCGTGAGGAATATATAAGACAGGTCAAAGAGTACTATCCCAACAAAAATGATGCCGAGCCGCATAAGATCGAGGGTGATTTTGTATTACGCTGCCAAAAATGCGACTTGGCCTATATCTGCATTTACGGCTCCAATTATGTGGCTGTGGTGGACATTAAAGAAGGTATAAAAATTTATGAGATTGAAGTCGGCGCGGGGCCGCAAAATATTGACATCAACCGTGTCAGCTATTATGGCTATGTAACTAATTTTTGGAGCAACAGCGTATCCATGATTGACCTTAGACTTTATAAAACCGTGAAAACCGTGGATGTCGGCATCAATCCGGCGGGCATCAAATTGTCCCGCGACGGAAGGCATGTGTATATAGCACATTACGGCCAACCGGTCATGTATGTCCTGGATGCGGCAACTTTGGAAAAGGTAACGGAGATACCGCTGCCGTCAAACGGATTCGAGATCGATATTACCCAAGACGGCAACCTTGCCTTTGTAACGCTGCGCAGCGTTGGGCAGATCGCGGTCATTGACTTAAGCGTAAATCTTGCGGTTAAGATATTGCCTGCGGGCGCGGGCACCGAATTTGTGCGCATCAGCCCGTCCGATCCCATCGCGATCATTTCAAATGAAGACGGCAATACGCTTACCGCGGTCAATACGCAGCTTGCGGAATCCGCATTCCCGGATATCCCCACCGCTGAAATGCCCGTAGGTATCGCATTTACCCGTTGCGGAAGCCGCATGTATATAGCCAACCGAGGGGACAATTCAGTTTCGGAATTTGATGTATTTAAGCGATCGGAAATCGCAAAAATACCTGTGGGCCAGGGGCCTTACGGCGTGGAAGCGGCTTGCTGCGAACAGCTTTTGATCGTAAGCAATTCCTATGAGGATACCGTATCCATCATCGACACGCTTACCAATGAGGTGATCTCAACCGTTACGGTTGGATTTTTGCCCTCGTTTATGGCTGTACTCTGACTTTATTTAAGTAAAGGAATTTGAATGCTTGCTTTCGTAAAATCTAAAAATCGCAAATTATGACCTTTTTTGACATTGACGATGTAACTTGGATTGCAAAGAAGCCGATATTTATATATAATACATAAAATCGGTTTTTTTGTATCGGGGAGTTACGCAATGCTGCAGTTTGTCATTTTTGCTTTTATTTTCGCAGGCATGATGTTTATCTGGACATTTGTTTATCTAAACAGAAGCAAGGATAAAATCAATCAGGCGTTTTTATCTTTTTTAAGCATACTTCTTTTGTGGATGGTGCTTAGTTTAAGCAATACGCTCAATGACGGCACATCGCTGGGACTGGTTTTTAAAACGATTTATTTTTATTCCATGATGAATATGTCGGTATTTTTTTTGTATTTCATTTACCGGCTCATCGAGCGTCAACTCGATTTCTGGTTTTATTTTTGGGTAATCGTCAATACATTAACGATCGTATCCCGCTATTTTCTGCCGATCGATTATTCGGACCCGACTTTCTGGCGGCTGAGCATTCCGATCGTTGCTCCGCTGATGTCCGCTATTTTCAGCATGCCTGCCGTGTACGCGCTGTATCTGGTCATCAGGCAGTACGGCACATCGAAGAATTATAATTTGAAAGGACAGCTACGCAATATCTGTGTCGGGATCGGCATTGCTTTGTCAACCAGCGTTTTATCCGAATATGTGCTGCCTACAATATTCCATATCAATATGCAGGTATCCTTAATGTACCTTGCGATTTTGATTTTTGTCATTTTCACGTTCATCGCGGTTACGAAGCATAAGTTTTTAAGCATTCAATCCGCTTACATTTATCGACGCTTATTTTTAAATTCCGGCAACGGAATTATCATCATCAACAAGCATCAACGCATCGTCAGCATCAACAATATTGCCAAAGAAATTCTGCAGAACGAGAAAATGGATGCAGGGGACAGGATGACCGATTACATGGCGGATTATGATTTTGAAATAAATTACCGCCAGCATGAGATCACCATGGCAACGGACGGGGATGAAAAATATCTTTCAATCACGCAATATCCCATTGAATCCGATGATGCGGATTCGGCGAAGCTCATGCTGATCACCGATATCACCTCTTCGATCATGAGCTTTAAACGCGAAAAAGACATGCTGATCGAACGTTCCGCAATCGATCAGCTGACGGGCCTTTATAACAAGAGATTTTTTTTGGATCATTACAGCGGCGACAACCAAGTGATCTTTAAAGGAAACGCTTCCGTCATGTTTATCGATGTGGATAATTTTAAATCAATCAATGATATTTATGGGCATATCATCGGAGACCGTTTTTTAAAAGCGCTGGCCGAATGCATAAAAAAGAACATTGGAGATGAAGCAAAGGCGATCCGTTTCGGCGGTGATGAATTTGTTGTGATCCTTGAAGATACGTCTATCAACGATGCTTTTATGAAAGCAGAAAAAATACGCAGCGATGCAAACGAAATCGGCTTTTCGGATATCGGGAATATTGATGTTTCGCTGAGCATTGGGCTGACCGAAGGCTCGGCGCATATAAAGGAACTGACGAATAAAGCCGACATGGCGATGTATCATTCCAAAAGCGGAGGAAAAAACAGGACGACGATCTTTTAGGCCGCCGTCCTTATTTTTTAAGCGCTGAAATATCATACCCCATGGGATTTTGAAAAAGCCGCAGCTGAAATTTGGGCAGCATGATTAAAATATGCTGCAATATTTCCATTTGAATGCGTTCGTAATCGGCCCATTCCGTTGTATCCGTGAAGGCGAAGACTTCCACGGGCAAGCCTTGCTGAGTTGGATAAAGCGTGCGCACGATATGCGTCATTTGTTTATTGATGCGCGGGTGTTCCGCTATATAGGCATCCATATAAATGCGAAACAGGTCGATATTTGTGAAGTCGTTTGCCTTAATGTCAACGCTTTCCGACATTATGGCACTTATGCCAAGCTGTTCATTGATCCGTTCGAACATTTTTTTAGGATCGCAGGGCTGAATGCTCGTGACATCAATATATACGGTATTTTTAAACCTTCTTCCTCCCGCATCCTGCATATTGCGCCAGTTTTTAAACGATTGCGTTATCAAAGAGGAAGTCGGAATGGTGGTGATGCTTTTATCCCAATTTTGCACTTTGACGGTGTGCAGGGAAAGCTCGATCACTTCACCGTCGGCTTCATGCGCAGGCGCCTCGATCCAATCACCCAATCGGATCATGTCGTTTTCGATAAGCTGAATGCTTGCGACAAAACCGAGGATGGTATTTTGAAATACCAGCAGAAGAACCGCCGTAGCCGCTCCGATGCCGCCAAGCAGGATCATAGGAGAACGGTCGATCAAAACGCTGACCATTACGATGGCGCCGATCGAATAAGCAATGATCTTGGCTACCTGCAGATAGCCTTTGATGGGCCTTGTTTTTGCCGCTTCGTGTGTTTTGTACACATCGTCCGCGGCATTAAGAAATTTATCGAGGGCACGCAGCACGCCGAATATAATGATGCAAAACGCGATGCGATGGAGCCATTCTTCTCCTATGGGGGATAACGGCGCGCAAACGAAAACCACAAAAGCCGGGATAATGAGCACCAATGGATCGAATACTCGGTTTTTATATAATTGAATGTCCCATTGCCTTTTGCCTGCCGAAACGATCCGTTTCAGAATCCTGAGCAAAATCTTTTTGGCGATGAAATACGACAGAACGGCAGCCGTGAAAATGATCAACAGCGTAAGCGCCGAAGTAAAAGCCGTGGATGCTGTTTCAGTAAAACCGTTTGCTATAAAAAAGCTTTTGATCTGCTGCGTCATGATCCTACATTCCTCCGATTCTTAAACTCACTGCGCCGCCGTCCATAACAGACGGTTATCCCTGAAGTCAGCGGTAAGCTTTCCTTCGTCATGCAGATAGGATAAATAAGAACGCAAGGTACTGCCCACCAGCGCATACTGGTTGAAGTCCATGGCCAGCCCGTAGCGGTCAAACAATTTTTTTAATAGTTCTTCAAAGCATACGGGCTGCGCGCAATAGGCAAGGATTTGCGCGATGATCTCCTTCACTTTATCCCGATTGGTCTTGATCAACGGTTTCAAGTTTTCGGCAGCCTCCGCATGGGCAGGGATAAACAGCCTTCCGTTTAGAGTTTCAAGCATATCCAGTGTATTCAAAAATTCCCGCACGTCATAAATAAAGGAAATATGATATTTGTCAATGATATTTTCACCGAACAGGCTGTCCGCTACAAAAAATACATCGTCCGAAGTTTTGATGCCGATCATATCAAAAAAATGGCCGCCCAAACGGATGGGCTCCAAACCTTGCGGCAGCAGATCATCGGCGTTTCCGCTCGGCTCGCTCGCTGTCGCCATTAAGAATTTATTTCTGAGTTCCTTGCAAGGATAACCGCCGTATAAAAACGAAGGCTCCAAAACCGGATAGCGGATAAACGCATTTTCTAAGCCCGTGGATATAATTTTGCAGTCGGTTTTCTGCGCTAAAAAGTCGTTGCCGCCCACATGGTCGGCATTGGAATGCGTATTGATGATGCCCGCAAGGTTCCAGCTATTTTCATCGATTATCTTTAGGATTTTCTTGGCGGCGTCTTTGTCGTTGCCGCTGTCGATAAGGTAAACGTCATTGCTTTCGGCAACATACACGCCTATCTTGGCCGGGCAGTTGATGTAATAAGTCTTTTCTCCCGCTTTTATCAGTTCGTACATGATACCTCCCATGTTGTCAGCCGTATAGTATATTTCAAATTCAACTTATTCATTAAAATACAATCGGTAATATCTGGATAACTTATGATCCAGCTCCGTTAAGCTTATGATGCCCGCTTCCCGCAGTGTTTCTTTGCCGCTGATAAAAAGCAGGATCGCAGGTGCGGAAAATATGCCATATTCTGACGAAATTTGTGGCATGTTTTGGGTATCCACAATTACATGAGCGATCAACGGATAGCTTTTCAGCAGCTCCTTAAGCTTCGGCAGCAAGTCCCGGCAAACGGCGCAGGGTTTGTTGGAAAAATAAAGGAGAGCCATGTCGTGCGTATTGATCCATTGGTTGATATTTTCATGCGAATTTATATACATTTTTCATCTCGTTTCGGTTTCAGTTATTTTTGTTCAAAACAAACTTCCATGCGCAGCTGCAGAATTCATCCGTAATATCAGGATAGCAGCTAATCACTTCGCATTCAAATCGTTCATCGATAGTTTTGGCAAATAAAGAATATTCGATGATACCCACCGATTTGCACGGATGGTATTCCATGCCCTTTCGTTTGCGTGCATTTTGGACTCTGCAGTCCAAGGTTCGATAGATCAAAGTATTATCTTCTATAATAATTCCGTCAAGATTGATGTTAGCATACATTCGATAGCACAGTGCTTTGCAAAGACCCTCAATACCCGCAAAATCGGGCAATTTTAAGAATTCTTTGATTCTTTTGGCTTCGATTACCGTGAAAATTTTCCACGCGTTTTCATCGTGCTCCATTGCCTCAGCCATGCCAAGTTTATGTTCAATTGATTGAAACCACACACCGTCCATTGCCAGCCAGTTTTTTGAGTAGATGTCGATCAGTTTTAATAGATCATCTTTATCCAATGCTTCGATCGCTTTGTTTGCCATATGTGCTCCGTTTGAATTACTATGCTTTTAAACTATGGGCGCTAATCATCTCTGTCTTTTGCGCGCGTGTGAATTTTTTGATGGCTGCTTCACGCTTGAGCGCTACCGTTTTGGAACCGAACGGCTCGCAGTAAACGAGGCTTACGGGTAATCGGGAACGTGTGTA
Source organism: Eubacteriaceae bacterium (assembly GCA_036833715.1). Lineage (GTDB taxonomy): Bacteria > Bacillota > Clostridia > Eubacteriales > Anaerofustaceae > JBGMEA01. Next base: position 6,292 of record DAITPG010000063.1, read on the forward strand.
TTTCGCTCCCCGCGCTCGGTTGTGCGCAGCCGTCCGCTTGGGCGGATCGGTCGTGTAGCCGCAGTAGAGCGTGCCGTCCGCGCATAAAAGAAGGTACACATAATGGAGCTTCACATCATATGCTTCATTGCCGTTTGAAAATTCTTCTTTGATATCCGCCGCTTCCGCGTATCCGTTCATCATGCGCTCCGTCAATATAAAATATCATTGCTGACCGTTGTATAAAACAACTCTTTGATTTTTAAAGGGTCGTTGGTCTGTCCCAATATCCACATCAGTTTGCAAACTACCGATTCCGTCGTCATGTCGTAAGCTTCCATCACGTTTTCAGCCTTTTTAAGCTGATGTCCAACCTTGTAAACCGCCATGTCGCTGCCTTCGTTTTGCACCTGGGTGGTCATCACTACGGTTTTTCTGTTTTGAATGCCTTCCGCGATCACTTCGTAATAACGATACTGCGGCAGAGAAGGGATGCCGCCCACTCCGTAGCTTTCGATGATAACCGCATCCTTTTGTTTTAACATATATTCGAGTATGTCGGATTCCATGCCCGGTGTCAGCTTAAACAGCCCCACCTTTGGATTGAGCTTATCATAAAAAGCAGGTTCGTTCGTCTTATCTGCCATGATGTAGTGAATCAAGTGCCCGTCCCTTATCGCCGCAAGATAGGGATAGTTGATGCTCGAGAAAGCATGCAGGCTTTTGGTATGGGTCTTTCTCGCGCGTGTGCCGAGGATAACGCTGCCGCTGAATACGATTTGAACACCGCCCGCGGCCTCGCTTGCGGCGTATTGGAAGCTGTCGGTAAGATTGGTTTTGGAATCGGTCACTTCCCGGTCGATCGGTAACTGCGCGCCTGTAAGGACGATGGGCTTGGGCGAAGCCTGTATCAGATAGGATAGAGCCGCCGCCGTATAGGCCATGGTGTCGGTTCCGTGCAAAATCACAAAGCCGTCATAGTCTTTGTAACGGCTGCGGATTGTTTCGGCCAGCTTCAGCCATATCTCAGGCGTGATGTCCGTGCTGTCGATACTGCAAAGCTGCAGGGTATCCACGGCGCAGAAAGCTGCAATTCCGGGAACATAGGAGAGTATTTCATCGGCGGTAAGCTGAGGGGCAAGTCCTTTTCCCGTTGAAACGGAAGCTATGGTGCCGCCCGTGCCGATCATCAGAATTTTTTTCATGGGTTTTCCTTTATTCGGTCTTTATTTTGATTATACCTTTTTCTCGATTTAAAATCCATGAAAGTGATTGTTAATTTGAAAAGCCAATTAAATAAATTTATTCATAATAGGTATGCTGTTAAATACCCGATTGAAATCATCATGCAGTTTGAAAAATTGTGGGCTAAAATGGTTAATAACAGGCTTTTTGTCTTCATAAAAACGCAAGCCCACCAAATGCCTAAAACAAAATTAAAAATCAGCTGCAAATAATCAAATGATACAATTTAAACGGAATAAAGGTGAAGGCAATATGTCCGGCAGAAAAAATAAGCCCGCAAAGGAGAGCGGCTATGGGCAGGCTAAATTTGCCGTATCCGATTTTCTTATTCCAAAATGCAGCCGCAGGAATCAGCACAAGCGCGCGATACAGCGGTTCTTCGCCGAGTCCCGGAAATAAAGCGTTGAAAAAAAGATTGCGGAACATCTCATGCTTATCCGGACTGTAGTATCCTTCAATATAGCTTTATAACCATGGCATCCATTGCAGACAAACCAGATAAAAAGTCAGTACGATCCCGGTCCACACGAACGCAAATATTAAAAACTCGCGAAAGCCTTGTTTGGCGTCACCGAACTGAAAACCTATTTGCGAACAAGGCTTTCCGCTGATCATTTTTAATAGAGCCAGCGCAATCGATCCTTGAAACAGCTGAGTTAAAATATCCGAGCCAAGCCTTTTATCCGTTAAACATTGGGCCGTCAAAGCAGCCGCCTTGGGAATGATTAATGTAAAAATGAATAGAAATAAAAATAGGAATAGCATTTTGATGAGTTCCATACTTTTTTTTCGGTTATTACTCATGATTCAGTCCTTTAGGGTATGGATTTTATACGCCTTGCTTTTTTAATCAATAAAACCGCTTTGACGAATGCTGATATCGCTAGCGCGATGCTTACCGCTAAAAGGCTTCTCGCATATTCCGGCGTTGCGTTAAGGAAATAAGCCCAGTTGTTGTTATACAGCAAGGGCAGACCAAACCACAAACCCATCGGAATGCTCAGATCGATGAGCGCGGCGGCAATGACCTGCAGCTTGATCGTCTGCTTTTGCCGCTTCCTTCTTCGCAAATGCCAAACGGAACCGAAGCGCCAAACGGCAAACAGAATCAAAATTCCCCAATATACATAGATCTGCGGATAAGACGGAACGGACGCGGAAGGCTTTATCGGAATTCCGAGCAAAAGATCCGTGATCCCGTTGGCAATACTCGCCGCAGAAATGGGAGAATCGCCTGTGAAATCCCGTACATTGGTAAGCACGATGATTCCGCAGCGATACTGCTGATTGATAAGCAGCATGGAATTCATGTTGGGCGTGGCGCCTCCGTGGCCATAAAAACCGTTATATGCCGTGTTCGTTTTATCGGTTGTTAAATCCCAGTAAATGCTGTAATACAAAGCGTCCTTATCAAATGCCGTGAATAAGTTTTCCGGCAAAGGCAATTGATTATTCGGCAGCAAAGAATTGCCGTTAATATAACCGTTGTTTAAATAAACCTTCAGATAGTCTGCCATGTCCTGCGCAGTGGATATCTGATATCCCGCGGGTATCTGCGGTGTCGGATGAGGCAAGTCGGAGCGCAGCAACAAATTATTCACTTTTCGGTAGCCTTGAGCGAATCCGTTCGCTCTCGCTTCTTTCAGGCTATGAACGGTTTGGGTCATGCCGATGGGAGCATAGATATGATTTTTTGAGTATTCATCAAAGCTTTCTCCGCTCACGTACTCCACAATAAGCCCAAGAATGATATAATTCATGTTTGAATATTCCTCTGAAATGCCGACCGGCCTGTCCAAGACCGCTTTTTTGCTGACGAGCCTCACCATTTCTTCAATGGTGTATTTTTCATTATATGCGAAAGGCAGATTGCCTGAATTTGTGCTAAGACCGCTGGTATGGTTGAGCAATTGATTGATTCGGATCTCGACACCGTATTCATCCTTCAAAGTAAACCATGGGATATAAGCGCTGACGGTTTTATTCAGGTCGAGCAGACCTTCGTTTGCGAGCTGACGGATCGCAAGCGCGGTAAACGTTTTGCCGATCGAGCCGATATAAAACGGCGTTTGCGGCGTGACGGCATCCATTTGATCATTTGCCGTCCCGTAACCTTGCAGATACATTATCTCATCGCCGTAAACGATACCCAGCGAAAGGCCGGGAATTTTTCCGTTTTGCATTTCGCGCTGAATGTAAGCATCGATCATTTTCATGTTTATGTCTGCATTAATCGCCGTTGTTGAAGATGAAATATTCTGCGGATAAACAGACAGCAGTAAAATTACAATAAAAAATAATAAGGTCTTTTTCAAAACGGATTTCTTTCGTAAATACTTTGCTTTAATTTTAGTCAAACCTCTTTCGATTGTTTATAATGTAGTCTTGGATAAGGCGCAGCGTTATCCGATATTCAAGACAGATTTAATGATAACCCAAATTCAACGGCGAACTCCACGGCGGAAACTGTAAGGCCTTCGCAGAGATGCGGTGGATCATCTTCGTTAAAGCCGTTCGGCCGCAAATCAAAACAGCGCAGCGAGCCGAATTTTTGTGTAAAGGCTTGGGCGTAGTTGTAGCACTCTTTTGCGATCTCTCCATCGGATTTACCTTTATCGGACAGATATATGCCTAAAAACATCAATGCGCCTTCGATTAGGCCGCATTGCGCTCTGAAGCCGCCCGCTCCGTGCAGGCCGGCAGCCGCATGAAGCGTCTGAACGCTTAACTCCACTTCAAATCGTTCGCATAAACAAGTCAGCATGGTTTTGGCGCAGTTGATGTCCTGTTCCCAATAGCATTCATGGACGCGTTTTTCAATTTCTGATCGCATATAATCGCTCCTTTATAAGGATTCTCCGCCGAAAAAGACCGAAGCATCCACACCCGTGACCATTTCGCAAACAACGATCTGTTCTTCGCTGAGCGCTTTCGGATAATCCTCTTTGCGGTTTGAAAGTGTCTCCTGAACGATCTTAAATTCTTTTTTGCCCAATTTATATTTCCTTAAAATCGCCAGCATGGCCAGCAGAAAAACTGCCGGAATCACGCAAAAAATAATTTTGATGCCGAAGTAGGTGATCGGCTCCACATTGCCGGCGCTTACCGCGGCATCGCTGTATCGGAATAGATCAAGCAGAAAGCCGATGCCGCCGACCGCGATGCCGCCGGACAGCTTTCGCAAAAAGGTGGAAACGCCTGCATATAAGCCTTCCCGGCGTCTGCCGCTGATGAGCTCGTCCACATCCGAAATATCCGGCAGGATCGACCACGATACCATGTTGCAGCCTGCGCCGCCTACGCCGATCAACGCGCACACGGCAATCACCAGAAAATCCGGCGTGCTGTCGGTGAAGGCAAAGATCAGTACATTCGCAGCCGTCCACACCAAAGCTCCGACGATGCCCGGAAGTTTTTTGCTGTATTTTTGCGCCATGGATGAAAAGATCACGATGAAAATCAACTGTACAATCAAAATAGCAGCCATTGCCGGAACAAACAAATATTCCTTTTTCAAAGAAACGCCCAGATAAAAAACGGCTACTGCCATGGCGATATCAATGGCCATTTGAGAAAATACAAAGATCATGGCATATTGTCGGAACGAACGGTTTTTAAATACGGACAGCCATTCCCGATAAGAAAAGCCTACAGATTCGGCACTTTTTGTGTTTTCCCAGGTTCCGAAAAATACGATCAGCCAGCTG
>DAITPG010000064.1:0-11203 GCA_036833715.1 Eubacteriaceae bacterium
ATCAGGGGGACGACGCAGAGCATCACCTCTTCGCTGACGCCGGGCAGATATAAGGGATCGCTCCAATAGTAAAGGCGGGATAACGCCAGGGAGCTGCCCAGCGCGTTTTGCATGGGAAGCGTATAATAAGTCGCACTCTCCACATCAAATTCCATGCTCCACTGCGGGTGAAGCATGATCTGGTTGTTTTTTCCGATGTCGGCAAAGCCGCGCAGCAAAAGATAATTGGGAGAGGTGTCGCTGATAACGTTGGGCTCCATATTTTCGATATAAAGCCCCGCTTTGGAATACCGCGCGTTTTCCAGCGCAGGATTGACGGTGGCGTCAAGAATAATAAATACGCCGCTGCTGCCCGATTTTTCGAGATAAAGAAGGCTGCGGGTAAATTCTTCGGATAAAATTTGCTGAAGCGCTTCCGGATGGTCCGCGAGCTGCTGTGTCGTAAGCCCCATGCGGGACAGGTCGGTCTCGATACCGAACGAAACATTCTTGGCCAGATTGACGGCTTCCACCGACAATTCGCCGTACTGCCGCGTGATATCGCCCGCGATATGGTTCAGTTCGCTTTGAATGGCGAATTCACTTTCGTCGATGCCGGCGGTAAGCGTGCCCGTGGCAAATAAAATCAAAAAAACGCCGAACAGCAGAGTAAGCACCATCATCAAAAAAAACACGAAAAGTTTATGGCGCATCGGCAGTCCCAATTCGCTTAAAATTTTGAGTCTTTTTTTTGTATTGGCGATGAGGCCGTTGAACATAGGGTCTCAACCTTTCTTAAAACATGTTTCCAGCAGATATTTATTTTACAAACCCGTCAAAAGCGGGCGCCGCGATTTGTGCGTAGGCCGTTTGGGCATTCGTGCCGGAAAGCAGAGCAAAATACGCCGCTTTCGCATCCGAGGCTGCTTTGCGCAGATCGGTGTTGTAATTTTTTTCAAGGGAATCAAAACTTTCAAAAACGGGGGGTATGTAAAAATCGTATCCGGCGTGCATGGCCACGGCAGCCGTCAGCAGTTTTTTGATGACCGGATCGGCAGTGGTTTCGATCTGCTCGTTCATACGTTTGCCGAAGGCTTCCTCGGTGACCGGCAGATAGCCTGTGGTCGCAACGAAATTAAGGTTGTTTTCGAGCGCCGTGAACCATTTCAAAAACAGGCTTGCCGCATACTGGGTGCGCTCGTCCGACTTGGTAATGCACATGCCGCCGCCCCTTTGCATGGCGATATTTTGTCCGCCTTCAAATACAGGATAGGGCAATATGCCAAGGTCGGTTTCCTCTGTCGTGTTGTCCGGGTAAGTCACATATGCAGGGAAAAAGGATGTGCCTGCCGTGGAGCCCACGGAGCAGACGATATCGCCGGTCTTAAACAGGTCGGTGCCGTATTTGTCATACAAGGCGGCATAGCCGCGCGTAGTCGCTTCAAAATAAAAATTCCATACCTTTTTATAGGCATCCGTCGTATAATCGAGTCCCGCTTCCGATACAAAGGTGCTGCCGAGCTGCGCGCAGCCGATCTGCGCCAGATTGAACAGTGAATCGAAATAGAAGAACGCTTTGCCGTCATTGGCAATGTCAGGCGTTCTTGCATCCGTCCATTGATAATATTTTTCGGCGGTTGCAAACAGGCCTTCAAATGTGCTCAAGTCCGTAAGCTTTGCACCCGTTTCCGCTGCGAAGCGGTTAAAGATGGTTTGGTTGACAAACATGACTTCAGTCGATTTCGCTGTCGGAAAAACATAAAGTCCGTCATCAAACTCACCTTCCTGCAAAAAACGGGGGATATAATCCGCCAGCTCGCTTTTTGAGAAGTAATCATTTAAGTCCACCAGCAGGTCCTTATCCTGCAGAGTGACGGCGGTTTTTGGATAGCAGGTGGTGATGTCCGGCAATTCGGGCGCCCCGGGATCGCCGTTGGCAGCCGTAATCAGCTGGTTGTGCAGAGCACTGGAGCTGGATATGGAGGTGACATCCACGATAATGCCTTTCTCGAGCCCGACGGTATCGTTGAACTCATCGATCATCAGGTCCATAGCCGAATCCATCTGTCCCGCGTAATTATGCCACAGCGTAATGGTGACGGGATCTTTTTTGCTGAGTCCGTGAGCGGAACATCCGCTCAGCGTAAGGGAAAGCGCAAGAATAAAGATTGCTGCATACGATAATCTTTTTTTCATAATTCCTCTTTTTATTATATATAGAACAATTCTTAATTATCAGATGTAAATTGAAATCATTGTAGCATACATTTTTTAATTTTTCTACCGTATATTTGTAATTTAAATCCCCCATAAATGCAATAATATTCCTATCGATTTGCTAATGTTTAACACATTGAGTATAATCGGATACGATTGTATGAAGCCGCCATTAATTATAGGTTAAAATCCGTAATATCGTTGACGAAAATTACGAATATTGATATGATGGAGCCATAAACATATCATTGAATTTCAAATAAATATCACATATATAAGGAGAAAAAAATGTCCGGAAACGATTTTATGCCTGACAGCAACGAGACATTCGACCCCGCCGATATCCAAGCGAACAAAACGGTGGCGGGTTTGGGTTATATTCTGTTTTTTCTGCCGCTTTTGGCCTGCCCGAATTCAAAATTCGGAAGATACCACGCCAATCAGAGCCTTCTATTATTGCTTACGTCCGTGGCAGGCAATATTTTGCTGAGCGTCCGCATCTTTGATTTCTTCGGCATCCTCAGAGGCTTGTTTGGTCTGGTGGTCTTTGTGTATTTTATTCTCGGTCTGGTGAATGCGCTCAACGGTCAGGCAAAGGAGCTTCCTTTGATCGGCAAATTGAGGATCATACAGTATTAAAGAAAATCTTGCCGGTTGCCGATACCTGTGTTATTTTTGCGCGCTCGTCACCGTCTTCATTGCCTATTTTTGTATTGTTTTAAAAAAGCGCGAACTTTTTTTGCGCTTTTTTTCGTCTTAATTATAATAGAGTGCAGGAAAAGCGCATAATTTTTGATCTAAAAAACTGAATGCTGACATTTTAATGAAAATTTTGGTTAAAATTAATGTGTTTCCAATCAAAATTAGCTGTACTTTTTAACACAAAGTGCTATAATTAGACCCAATGTAAAACGTTTTTTACTAAAATTCGAATTATTTTCGATAGATTCATGTTGCCGACACTTTCGGCGGGAGGTCGTTTTGCTCGCTTTTGTTGATAATTTCAATTTGTTCATGTTTATATTGTTTACGCTGATGTATTTTTATCAAGGCGTATATACTCTGGTAGCTTTGATCTCACATTTTGCCGTAAAGCCCAGCGAAACCGCAGCGAAGCAGCACAAGTTTGCCGTACTTATCGCGGCTCGCAATGAGCAGGCCGTTATCGGGGAGCTGATCAAAAGCATCAAAAATCAAAATTATCCCAGAAAACTTATCGACGTATTTGTGGTTGCGGATAATTGCACCGACGCTACCGCAACGGTTGCAAGAAATGCGGGCGCCATTGTATATGAACGCTTTAATACCGATTTAAAGGGAAAGGGCTACGCGCTTAATTATATGATTCACCGTATCGAAGAAGAGTACGGAGAACGCGGCTATGAAGGTTTCTTTGTCTTTGACGCGGATAACGTACTGGACGAAAACTATGTTGCCGAAATGAACAAAAAGTTCGATAAAGGCTATAAAGTGCTTACCAGCTATCGAAATTCCAAAAATTACGCCCAAAACTGGATCACGGCGGGTTATGCCCTGTGGTTTTTGCATGAGGCCAAATATTTAAATAATCCAAGAATGATCCTAAAAACCAGCTGCGCGATATCCGGGACAGGCTTTCTTTTGCACCGCGACATCATCAAGCGCAACGGAGGCTGGGTACATTATCTGTTAACGGAGGATATTGAGTTTTCGATCTCCGAAGTCATCAAGGGCGAGGTCATCGGTTACTGCGGAACCGCTATGCTGTATGACGAGCAGCCTTCCACATTCGAGCAGTCATGGCATCAGCGCCTTCGATGGGCGAAAGGCTTTTATCAGGTTTTCGGACGGTACGGCGCCAAGCTGTTTAAAGGGCTGGCTGTCAATAAATCCAACGCTTTTTCGTGCTATGATATGCTTATGAACATCATGCCTGCGTTATTGATTTCCATAACCAGCATCGTAATGAACGTCATCTTTGCTTTTATCGGACTGCAATCCAATATCTTGGGTCCGTATATTCTCGAATCGGCGCTTTCGGCCATTATGGCTACGGCTACGATCTATTACATAGTCCTTTTCAGCATCGGACTGCTGACAACGCTGACCGAATGGAACAACATTTACTGCTCCGCTTCCAAAAAATTGTTTTACCTGTTCACCTTCCCGTTCTTTATTTTTACCTATCTGCCGATATCCATCGTCGCTCTGTTTAAAAAGGTGGAATGGAGGCCGATCGCTCACAACTGCGTGGTATCCGTCGATGATGTGCGCCAAAGCGCAGAAGCGGCTGCGCTGAGCAAGCAGGCGGAGGTATCTTTCCAACGGCAGTGGACCAATTTAAAGTAAATGGGACTTAATTAAATCAAAAGACTCAAACTCCGTATTCCGGAGTTTTTTTATTTCCTGATTTCATCATGACGCAAGGCGGTTAACCACGCTCGAAAGCGTTAAATTACCCGCTGCGTGAATAATACGGTTTTAATAAGACAATAAATAGAAACAGCAGAAAAGGCGCGCGGCAAAATGTATTTAAGTGAGCTTTTATCTCTTGTCAGCAAAAAAAATAAATCGGATTAAACCGAACGCGCGCAAGGCCGATTCAAAAAAGTTTAAAATAAAGGAGAAGCTATGGGAGAAGTGATCAACAATCGGGAATACCGTCAAAAAGCATTAAAGGAAATTATAATGGAGCTGCATGCGGGCAAATCCGCGGCGGAAGTAAAATCAAAATTCGCCGAGATCATCCGCGGCGTATCGGCGGGAGAGATCGCGGAGATGGAGCAGGCATTGATACGGGAAGGCATGGCCGTATCGGAGATCCAAAGCCTGTGCGATGTGCATGCAGCTGTTTTTGAAGGCTCCGTAGAGGATATCCATTTGGAAGGAAAGCCCGAAGAAACGCCCGGGCATCCCATCCATACCTTCAGAGCAGAAAACATAGAAATCAAAAAAAAGATCGGCGAAATGTATCCGCTTATCGAGCGGGCAAAGGCGGGCGGGGCAGACGGCGTCAAACCACTTCAAAAAGCGCTGGAAGAATTTTTGGCGATTGACAGGCATTATTCCAGAAAGGAGAATCTGCTGTTTCCCTATATGGAAAAATACGGGATCACGGCGCCTCCCAAGGTGATGTGGGGCGTGGATGACGAGATCAGATCGGCGCTCAAGGAAGCGCTCCGCATGCTCAAAGACGGGGAGGAGCCGGAGCAAATCGCAGCCATAGCGCAGCAGGCAGCAAACAAGGCGGCGGAAATGATCACCAAGGAAGAAAATATTTTGTTCCCGATGGTGCTGGAAACCCTTACCGAGGACGAATGGAGCCGCATCCTCGCCGACAGCGAAGAGATCGGATTTTGCTTTGTTACGCCTCAAAACGAATGGAAGCCAAGGGACGTCGATATCGAAAAACGCATGAAAACAATCGGAGAGGAAGCCGGGGCGAACGGGTTTGTTCGTTTTGATTCGGGATTTTTAAGCGCGGAGGAGATCAAGCATATCTTCAATACGCTGCCTGTGGATATTACCTTTGTCGACAAGGAAGGATTGGTCAAATATTTCTCGCAAACTAAAGACCGCATTTTTGTGCGGCCCGTATCGATCATCGGCAGAAGGGTGTCGGACTGCCACCCACCGGCAAGCGTGCACATCGTGGAAAAGATTGTGGAAGACCTTGCGAGCGGAGCCAAGGAACATGAGGATTTTTGGATCAAAATGGGAGAGCGTTATGTATATATCCGTTATTTTGCGGTACGGAATGAAAAGGGTGAGTTTTTGGGCATCACGGAGGTCACGCAGGATATTAAGCCCATTCAAATGATAACCGGTGAAAAAAGGCTGATGTCGTAGGATTGTTTTAACAGGCCTCCCAGAATTTTTGAGATAGGGTTTGGGTGTATAGTGTGTTCTTAATCAACGGAAATATGGATACGATTCAGCTCGGCTGCGCCCATTTAATTTAGGTGCCTAATATGCTTGACAACATCTTATAGTCATGATATGATCATTATATTAGGTGCCTAAATATATTTAATGGCGGCACTCAACTTGTACGCAGACAAAAGATATAAGGAGCATGCCGATGGGAGCGACCTCATCCAAGGAAAATTATTTAAAGACAATCCTTTGCATAATGCGGGAAAAGGGAAGCGTGCGCGCTTCGGAGATTGCGGCGGCGATGCATGTGACCCGCCCGAGCGTATCCCACGCAGTGCATCAGCTGGAGGATGAGCAGTATATCCGCATCGGAAACGACCGGAGTATCTTGCTGACTGCCGAGGGCTACCGTCTGGCGGCATCGGTGCTGGAACGGTATGAAACCTTTTACCGCCTTTTTCTTTCTTTGGGCGTTTCGAAGGAAACCGCCTCGCTTGACGCCGAACGCATTGAGCATGCCATCAGCGACGATTCGTTCTCGCGGCTGAAGGATATCGTGCCGGAGGGGTAATAAGGATTTCGTTCAATATTATCCGCTGATTTCTATTGTAAGAATAGATTGCGAACAAACATCGTCCGTACCGTCATCCGCCATTGTTATGGTCATGCGGATGATTTTTTTGCTTAGGGAAAAAATATTTTTTAAAAATCGCTTGACATTCACGTTACGGTAAGGTGTAGGATACATTTGCAGGAGGTGAGGCAATGGAATATACGATCAAAAAGCTGGGACAAATGGCCGGCGTCAGCACAAGGACGCTGCGGTATTATGACGAAGTAGGGCTTCTCAAGCCGGCGAGGGTCAATTCATCGGGATATCGCATTTACGGAGCGGCGCAGGTTAAGCAGCTGCAGCAAATTCTGTTTTACCGCGAGCTGGGCGTGGCGCTGGAGGATATCGCGCGGATCATCAACGCGCCGTCCTTTGACGCGCAAAAAGCGCTGGCCGAGCATAGAGCCCGCCTGCTGGAACAAAAGGAACGATTAAATCTGCTGATCGCGAATGTGGAAAAAACGATCGCGGAAGCGGAAGGGAGAAATACCATGAGCGATAAAGAAAAATTCGAAGGCTTCAAGCAAAAGCTGATCGATGAAAACGAAGAAAAATACGGCAGGGAAGTGCGCGGGAAATACGGCGACGACGTTGTGAACGAATCGAACCGCAAAATGATGAACCTGTCACAGGAAGACATGGACAAAGCAAACGCGCTGGCGCAGGAGATCAAAGACACGTTGGCCGCGGCTATGCAAACCGGCGACCCTGCGGGAGAGCTTGCACAGAAGACGGCGGAGCTCCATAAGGAATGGCTTTGCTTTTTCTGGCCCAAATACACCAAGGAAGCCCACGCGGGCGTGGCGCAGATGTATGTGGACGATGAGCGCTTTACGGCTTATTATGACGCTGAGCAACCCGGGTCGGCGGCATTCTTAAGGGATGCGGTGCACATTTTCACGGGTGCAAAACAATCCTGAAAACAGACTAAAACCAGCGGCTTCGCAGCAATGCGGGCCGTTGTTTTTTCAACCTCAGTGAAAGGCTGTTATTTGCCGTCCTTTTGGTCATCCTTCGTTTCGGTGACGATGGGTTTGATGGTCACTTTGCCGTCGGGCACAATCACCGTTGCGTGATCGGGACGGTGGCCCTTTTTTCTTTTGGGACGCTGTTTGGCGGCCGAGCTTTTTTGTTTAAACAGATCTTTTAATTTTTTAGCCATTGGCTGCTCCTAAACATCAAAAAATTGAACCGATTTGATCTGATCCCCCTTGATGTAGATGCCCCTGGTTTTATTGACTTTTTCCCAGCTCCCATCCTCTTTGATGCGGTAGACTTCCTGCAGATAGATGTCGCGTTCCCCGGTTTCGGAGGACGCAAACGAATCGCCGTTCCATAAGCCGGCGTAATATTGGTCATTCTCAAGCATCACAATGACCCACTTGGGCGCTTCCAGCCTGCTGAATATGTAGTCCCACGCAGTAGGAATGGGGTCAAGCGCGGCAAAGCCGATCAGCCGCCCGAGCCTGCGTACGAGTTTAAACTTATTGAATAGCAATAGAATGAGCGACACAATCATGGGACCGATGAGAATGATCGCGCCCCAAAGAACGGCATTAAGTACAGGATCGTTTCCCATGCGGTCGAAACGGTACATGATATAGATCAGCCATGACCAAACCGCGTAATTAAGGCAGCTGAGGCACAAATAATACAGCAGGTTTTTTTCGTCGCAGAGATCCTTTTTTGGGATGAATTTTTTTACGAAATAATCGATCAGAAATCCCGGCACCAAAAATGCCAGCGTGTAAAAAACCGCATCAAACGTAGTAAACAAAATAAAGTCTCCTCTCGGGGCATAGTAGTTCCGATACTATGTATATGAGAGGAGAGGGGAATTTAGAAACAAATAAATGCGAATCGGGCTTATAGCTGCCACACCACTCCGACCGGCCTTCAGATAGTTGCCTGCCTTTCGTTCGTTTACGCCTTGTTTGTCATGCTATTTCATCAGCGGCAGCTGAACGGTAAAGGTCGTCCCTGATTGGGCGGAGCTTTCGGCAGTGATCTTTCCGCCGTGCGCTTCAACAATGGTATGCGCGATGGACAACCCTAGGCCAAAGCCGCTTTCGCTTCCGGCGCGGGCTTTGTCCGCGCGGTAAAAACGGTCAAATATGCGCGCAATGTCGCTCGGGCTGATCACGGCGCCCGAATTGTGAACCGTAAGCCGGGCTTTATCGTGCATTTTCTGCAGCGTTAAGCTCACTGCGGACGCTTCCTTCGAATACTTGGCCGCATTATCCAGCAGGATCATTACCGTTTGTTTAAGACGATCGCTGTTGCCCTTGACGAACAGCCCGGCTTCTACCGTCGACTGAAGTTCTTTGTTCATTTCAAAAAACACCGATTCAAACGAAAGCAGACACGACCATACGGCGTCGCTAAGATCAACGGTTGTAAATTCACCGACATTTTCCGTTTCATCCGTTTTGGCCAAAAACAAAAGATCGCTTACCAGCCCCGACATGCGCAGCGCTTCGGCCTTGATATTGCCCAGCCATTTACCGCTTTCCTCCGAGCCGCTTTGCAGGATATCGACGCCTGCAAGAATGGACGTGAGCGGCGTTTTAAGCTCGTGCGACGCATCGGCGATAAAGCGCTTTTGCTTTTCCCAAGAGCGCTCGATGGGTTTGACCGCAAGGCAGGACAGAAAAAAGCTGATGACGATGAGCACCAGTAAACTGCCCGAACCGATCCAAAGACTTGTGCGGATCAAATTTTTGAGCGTGGAAATTTCCTGCGCGCGGGCAATGAACGCGATCATCGTATTATCATCGGAACGAAGATAGCGCAGGCTTTCTTCGGAGATGATGCCCGAATTATCCGGATCGGACAAGATTTCTCCGACGACTTCATTTAGCCTTTCCGCATCCGTAATAGCGATGGACGCGCCGGTAACCTTGCTGACCTTGCCGCTATCGTCCAGTTTTACCAGAAATGTATTCATCAGCATGTAATCATGCTCGCTGCCCTTTTTGTCGTCCTTTTGTCCGTTTTGTTTTGGATCGGTTTTTTCGGAGTTTCTCAAAAGCTTGGCCAAAATTTCAAGGCTGGCTTTTTCGGCGTTTCGAGAGGTCAGCGTGAACATGGCCGCAAACATGCCCGCCAGCAGCGCCGTGACCAAAAAAAGATTGATCAAAAGAAATTTGACGCGCAGTTTTTTGATCATACGGATTTCTCCTTTAAGTAATAGCCGAGCTTGCGTACGGTTTCTATGCTGACATCGGAATTTAAAAAGGAGAGTTTCTTGCGCAGAAACGAAATATAAACCTCTACGTTGTTGTCCTCGGCGTCCGATTCGGTTCCCCACAGCTTGATGAGAATCTGTTCCTTGGGCAGCACGGTCTGAGGACAGCTGATAAGCATGCGCATCAGCTCAAATTCCTTCATGCCCAGCCGCACGCTTTTCATTCCGCTTTGCAGCGTCAACGCGGAGCAGTTGAGCGAAAGATCCGAAAAACGGATCTCATCCAGAACCACCTCCCCCTGCCTGCGTGTGAGGGCGCGCAGACGGGCCAAAAGTTCGTCCGTGGAAAACGGCTTGGTTAGGTAATCATCGGCGCCGCTGTCCAGTCCCAGGATCTTTTCCATGATCTCATCTTTGGCCGTCAGCAGCAGCACGGGCGTTGAAATTTTATTTTTGCGCATTCGGCTCACGACTTCGAACCCGTTTAGGCCGGGCAGCATCACATCCAACACAACGGCGTCGTAGATGGCGCTGGCTGCGTAATCATACCCTTCGGTTCCGGTGTGCACCACATCGGTGCTGTATTTATTTTGCTGTAAAAGCTGCGCCAGCGCTTCGGCCAGGCGAGGCTCATCTTCCACGATCAATATCCTCATCGTCAATCCGCCTTCTGTTGATTGTTTGTATCCTTTGATTTAAGTATAACATCAAAGCTTAAATTAGTCTGAATATTATCATTCAGAGTATTTTAAGGGCGAAGGTGTAGGATATTTTCAACGGCGGGGAGCCGCCTAAATAAAAGCGAGGATTTGAATATGAAAAATAAAGCGGTATATAAGTATTTGTTTGATATTACGATGACCGTATTGATGCTGCTGCTGATGGATTATGACGTAACGGGGCTTGCCCTGCATGAATGGCTGGGGATCGGGCTGTTTGTAATGTTTGCGGCGCATAAGCTGTTTAATTACAAATGGATCAAAGGCGTTTCCGCAAGGCTTTTTGATTCCGGTCTGAAGACAAAAACAAGAATTATGTATCTTTTGGATGTGCTGCTTTTGTTTTCGGTGAGTGCTGTTACGGTAAGCGGGATTCTGGTATCCGAATTGTTTTCCTTTGAACTCGGCGACCGGGCGTTTTGGGTGAGCCTGCATGAGCTGACCGCATACGGATCATTGATTTTAATATCGGTGCACATCGGTTTTCACTGGAAAGCCATTATGAAAGCGGCGGGCAAGATGGCTGGCATAAAGCAGCCAAACACGGCTAGAACCTGGGCGCTGCGGGCTTGCGCTTTGCTTTTGGCCGCAGCCGGCGTAAAATCGACCGTACAGGCGCAGCTGTTGGATAAG
>DAITPG010000065.1:0-11037 GCA_036833715.1 Eubacteriaceae bacterium
TTTTATGGCTTCCAAAACTTTTTTATCTGTAATGCCTTTTTCTTCCAATAGTTTGGCTAATTGATTTCGAAGTCCTTGATGTTTGCTTGTATCTTTCAATTTGGGTAAAATTTATTTCGTAAAAATAGAAAACAAATTAGCAATTATCAATTCTCACTCGAGGAAAATTTATTTGCCGAACAGGCGAAGCAATTATCAATTAATTTCTATTTTTGATAAAATTTATTTTTATCGGATGAAGCAGCGGAAAAATCCTGCGCTTGTGAAGAATCGGTCATACATTTTTTGACAGGAGGTAAAATATGAACAACAAAAACAATACGGACATCAATTTTTTCCAAAAATACCTTACGGTATGGGTGGCGCTATGCATGGCGGCGGGTGTGCTCATCGGCAGATTTTTGCCGGGTATCCCGTCCTTTTTAAGCCGTTTCGAATATGCGCGGGTATCCATTCCCGTTGCCGTTTTAATATGGATCATGATCTATCCCATGATGATGAAAGTGGATTTTCAAAGCATCAAAAATGTGGGGAAAAATCCGAAAGGGCTTTATGTCACATGGATCACCAACTGGCTCATCAAGCCGTTCACCATGTATGCCATCGCATCCTTTTTCTTCTTTATCGTTTTTAAAGCATTTATTACGCCTCAGCTTGCAAAGCAGTATTTAGCCGGCGCCATTCTTTTGGGAGCGGCACCCTGCACCGCCATGGTGTTTGTATGGAGCCATTTGACCAAAGGGAATCCCGCCTATACCATCGTTCAGGTCGCCACCAATGATTTGATCATCCTGATCGCTTTTATACCGATTGTAAAATTCCTGCTGGGTGTCAGCAGCATTTCCGTTCCCTGGGATACGCTGATCCTTTCTGTTGTCCTGTTTGTCGTGATCCCCCTCGCGGGCGGAATACTGACAAGAACGACGGTTACCAAAAACAAGGGTAAAGACTATTTTGAAAATATATTCGTCAAGAAATTCGACAATGCGACGGTTATCGGTTTGCTGCTGACCTTGATTTTGATCTTCTCGTTCCAGGGCGAAGTGATCGTCAACAATCCGCTTCATATCCTCCTGATCGCAGTACCGTTGACCATCCAAACATTTTTGATTTTCTTTATCGCTTATCTTGCGGCAAAAAAATTAAAACTCACGCACGACATCGCCGCTCCGGCAGGCATGATCGGCGCATCCAATTTTTTTGAACTCGCCGTTGCCGTTGCCATTGCCCTGTTCGGCATGGAATCTCCGGCCGCGCTGGCAACCGTAGTCGGCGTGCTCACGGAAGTACCCATCATGCTCATTTTGGTAAAGATCGCCAATAATACGAAAGCCTGGTTCCCGGAAGAAAAATAGCTATAAGATATATTTTTATCAATCGAATGAAATCATTCGCAAAAACCAAATGCAACAATACATTTTAAAACCTGAGAGATTAACAAAACTACAGAATAAATCATGAAAATCGATTGAATTCAGGAGGAAAAATGCTTAAACTACTCTTTGTGTGTACCGGAAATTCCGCTAGAAGCCAAATGGCGGAGGCTATACTAAATTCAAAAGGGAAAGGCAGGATCATAGCTTATAGCGCAGGCAGCGACCCCGAAGAAAACGTGAATCCGTACGCGGTAGATACCATGAAAGAATTGGGCATTGATATCAGCCAATGCAAACCGAAAGCCTTAAATCTTTTCGAGGGTGAATATTTTGACTTTGTTATCACTCTTTGCGACAGAGCAAGAAACCAATGTCCGATGGTCAATGACTCTACAATACACGTGCACTGGGGTTTTGCCGATCCGAAATATTTCGAAGGGACTCGCGATGATATCCTCAGGCAATTTAAAAAACTTTCACAGGAATTGTCCCGCAGAGTAGATTTATTTTTAATGCTAAAGTTGGAAAAAGCTTCCCAAGCCGATTTAAAAAAACAATTGAATGAAATATTTACGGATATCGGCTGCTGATAAAATTTACAGGCCTAAATTCAATAATTTTCAAAACATGAAAGAAGGATTCACCCAAATGAAAAAAGTAGCCTTTATCTGTGTTCATAATTCCTGCCGCTCACAAATTGCCGAAGCCTTGGGCAAATATTACGCATCCGATGTCTTCGAAAGCTACAGCGCCGGAACCGAAAAAAAACCGCATCTCAATTCCGATGCGGTTCGGCTGATGAAAGAAATGTACGGTATCGATATGGAACTTACCCAGCATTCCAAGCTGATTGAAGATCTGCCGCCCATCGATATAGCAATCACGATGGGTTGTAATGTTGAATGCCCTTACCTTCCCTGCGAATACCGCGAAGACTGGGGGCTTGATGACCCCACAGGAAAAAGTGACGAGGAATTTAAGATCGTCATAACACAGATCGAAGAAAAAATCAAAGAACTGGCGCGTAGAGTGTCTAAATAAAAGGGATCATATTTTACTTAAATAAGCATACACAAAAAAAGGATATTCAAGATATCCTTTTTAGTGTATGCTATTTGACCATCACCACATAATTCTCTTTTCTTGGAGCCGCCTTCGGCAGTTCGCAGTCGGGATAGCCGAGTATGCAGGAACCCACACCGACATAATCGCCTTCGATTCCCCATTCCTTGAGCAGAGCCTGTCCTTCTTCGGTTTCAAACATCTGCTTTTCCCTGTGGATCCAGCAGGAACCGATGCCGAGTGAGAAGGCAGCGTTGGACATATTGCCGATAACCAGGCTGGCATCCTCAACGGGGCATACCTTTGATCTATCCGCAATTACCAGCACGATGGTCGGCGCTCCGTAATACGGATCCATTTCCTTGCCCATGACTGCGGCATTCATTTTCGTGAGTTTTTCACGCATTTCTTTGTTCTGTACAACGATCATCACGGCCGGCTGCTGATTGCCGGCAGTCGGAGCGTTCATGCCGGCATCCAAAATAGCCTTCAATTCTTCATCCTTGATCTGTTCGGGTTTAAATTTTCTTACGCTACGGCGGGTCGTTAAAACATTAATGGTTTCATTCATGGAAATCCTACTTTTTCGCAAAGCGAATATATACTGTTTTATGGCAATATTATACACTATTAAGCCGATATAGAAAGTCGAATTTTATATTTTTAATAATTTACCGCCTTTAACAATTATTCTTACTATTCAAAAGTTTGATTCGCGTTTCAGTGTGTGCGCGGGCGTAAGCATGTCTTGACTTGCGCGCGTGAGTATGATAAAATTTGAAAAGAAACTTTTAAGGAGCGTACGGTTCGCGTGGATGATTCCCCTTTACCTAAACATTTTTTGTATCAAAACTTTATAAGGCATATCGAACGTTGCGTTTTCACAATGGATAAAAATCCATTGGTGTAGTCGTGCCGTTTTTTTTATCTTAAATTTTCTACGCATAATGTAACATTCTTCGTTTAACCTAATTAAAGTATTTGGGAGGATATACCTTGTCTGATGTATTGGGACAGCTGCTTGTACAGCTTCTTCTCATCATATTAAATGCGATTTTTGCCTGTGCTGAAATCGCGGTCATTTCAATGAATGACAACAAACTGGCAAAAATGACGGCGGCAGGTGATAAACGCGCTGTACGCCTTACAAAACTCACCGAACAGCCCGCGCGCTTTTTAGCGACCATTCAGGTCGGCATAACGTTTGCCGGATTTCTGGCAAGTGCCTTTGCCGCCGACAGTTTCTCCGATATCCTGGTAAAAGCGCTGACGGATGCCGGCATTACGATCGCCGCTTCGACGCTGAATACCATCGCGGTCATAGTGATCACTGTTGTATTGTCCTATTTTATGCTCGTGCTCGGTGAACTTGTTCCCAAAAGGGTCGCCATGCGCAATGCCGAAAAACTCGCGCTCGGCATGTCCGGTCTTATTTTCGCGATCTCCAAAATTTTTGCTCCGCTTGTTTTTCTGCTCACGTCTTCTACCAACGGAGTTTTGCGTCTGCTCGGCATCGATCCGCATGCCGAGGATGACGAGATCACCGAAGAAGAGATACGAATGATGGTCGATGAGGGCAGTGAAAAAGGCGCCATCAACAATACCGAAAAAGAAATGATCCAAAACATATTCGAATTTGACAATAAGACTGCCGGCGACGTGATGACCCACAGAACGGATGTCAATCTCCTCTGGCTGGATGAAGACGAGGAACAATGGGAACAAATCATCACCGAAAGCCGCAATTCTGTTTACCCGGTCTGTGATGAAAGCGCCGATAATATCATTGGTATTCTGAACGTCAAGGATTATTTCCGCGTAAAAGAAAAAACGCGCGATAATATCTTAAAGATATTGAAACCCGCATATTTTGTACCGGAAACGGTGCGTACCGATGTTTTATTCCGCAACATGAAGAGCAGCCGCAATCATTTTGCCGTCGTGCTGGATGAATACGGAGGCATGAACGGCATCATTACCATGAATGATCTGCTCGAACAACTTGTGGGCGACCTTGAAGACGATGCGTCCATTCCCGACGAACCGCCGGTGCTCGAACGGATGGATGCCCAAACCTGGAAGATCAACGGCGCCGCTCCGCTGGATACCGTTTCGAAAGAACTGGGCGTCATACTGCCCGAAGAAGATTATGAAACCTTCGGTGGATTTGTATTCAGTCTGCTGGGATTTATTCCGGATGACGGAAGCACACCCGAGCTGGAGGCGTTTGGTCTCAAGATTCAAATCGTCGAAATCAAGGATCATTGTCTCGAAAAATCGGTTGTGCATTATATTAAGCCTGAAGCGTCCAAGAAAACAGAACCCTAACCGAACACTTCAACTATAAGGGCGCGGCATTTGATGCTGCAGCCTTTTTTTATATCGCGCAGAGAAATCGAGCATATTAAGATCCTATAAATCAAGCTGAATGGTCGATCAACAGCATCACGCTTTATTGTACCGGACACAAAAAAACAAAGCGAAGATCATAATTTCGCTCTGCATCAAAAATATTTCTATTCTGCGTTTTTATTCGGCATCGACGATATTGTTTTCGTCATCCTTTATTTCTTCGGCCTGCTGTTCCGCGATCCTTGCCTTTCTCTTTTTCATAAACCATACCGCAAAGAGGGCGCAAAGCACCACGATCAGAAACAAGGCTATATAATCGTAGATATTCATGTACCGCACGATTTTATCCCATCCCGCTCCGGCCAGAGCTCCAAAATTGACAAGCACCACATTCCAGATGGAAGTCCCAAGTATGGTAAACAGCATAAATTTTCCGAAATTCATTTGTGCCATTCCTGCCGGAATGGATATAAGACTTCGAACGATGGGAATAAATCGGCAGAAAAAAACCGTAACGATTCCTTTTCTTTTAAACCATCCTTCTGCCCGCTCGATATCCGATTTTTTGAGGTGAAGGAATTTTCCCCATTTATCGATCAATTTTTCAATGCGCTCCGGCGTCAGTAATCTGCCCAAGCCATATAATATGACGGCTCCGATTACAGAACCGATCGTCGCAAACAAAGAAACCAGCCAGATGTTCAACCCTGTATAGGTTGTCATAAAACCCCCGAAGGTCAGGATAAGTTCGGATGGGATCGGAGGAAAAATATTTTCGAGCGCGATCAGCAAAGTTATGCCGATATATCCGAACCGGTCGATGAGGCTTACCATCCATGGCTGCATATCTTGCTCCTTTCTGCGACGTGTTCATCGATCATTGTTATAAATTCAACGGCTTTCGCATCGTCCTATGGGAAGTTTTGAACGGAGATGATTTTAAGCCTGTTCTCTGCCTAAAATCGAATCCAGATCCCTGTAAAGCTCTTCGTTGCTTTTTTGCCCAGGATATTCAATTACAACAGGTTCCGGTTGAGGTTGGGTCACAACAGACTCAGGTTCGGGTTCATACGGTTTGATCCGCCCCAGTATGATGTCAAGACTTTGAAGTATATCGGCTTCGGCCGCTTGTTCAACTTCGGCGGAAGTTTCATTGTTTTTTGAAAGACGTCCCATGATGCTGTCCAATTTATTGAGGATAAACAGATTGTTGGTGCGCTGTTCCTCTTCGTCAAAGTCAGCGGTAGGCTCAAAACCGGTCGAAGTCTTTAGGGGTTGCGAGGTTTTTTGTTCTGTTTTGCTTTGGACGATATCTCTTATACTTTTTAGGCTTACGGTATTTTCGGTTGCGCGTTTTGCTTTTCTTGCCTCGTATTCCCGATATTCGTCATATTCGTCGGTATTGCTTTGAATACCTTCCTTAATGCCTGTAAGAACGATGGTATGGCCTTCATCGTCTTCCACTTCCAACGAAAAAATCTTAAGCTTATCGTTTAATATAACAATAAATGCAATGATAGCGATGATGATGATGCCCCATATGACATAAACCATAGCGCTGCTTTTATTACCGATCGTAAAGGATTCTGCGGTGGTGACTGCATCCGGCGTCTGAGATAAAAGGCCGTTGTTGCTGTTGATAAAGAAGAAATATAATATGCCCGATGTCATATTCATGTACATTTTTCCTTCACCCTTATCCACCTGCTGGGTAGCCTGGGTTTCGGCGTTGTACTCGTCGGTGTAGATTACATAATTACAAACCCAAAAATCGCTTTCGTTGATGGTTTCTTCGCGGATATAAACGACCCGCTTTTTACCAAGGATCGAATTGAGTTTTTTATTGAAATATTCAGTTACAAATTCGGGATCATTGTATGTATCATCCAGCACTTCATTGCCGATGGTGTAATCCTTTGAGGAATAGTCCCCTCTGTCCTCTTTGCTCAAACTTTTGTAATATTCTTCTACTTTTAAAGAAAAATACACGTTTTCGTTGAACTGAATGTTCAGGACGCCCGTGCCTATATCGACCATGTTATCCGAATATTGGAACGGTACGTATAAACGGTATTTTAATTCATAATCATAGACTTCTTCTAAGTCTGTGCTGCCTAAAACCGATGTAAAAGATGAAAATAAAATAATGCCTGTCACAAAAAGTACTGCAACAGTCTTTATTGCGCGCGTTTTCTTAAGCATCCTCATAATACCTAATTCCCTCTTCTTGATCCCTTCCGGAATTTATATAGTGCAAAAACTGCGGCTGCCGATACGATAACCGCAACGGCCGATGGCAGTAACCATGGATTTGCCTGATTATTTTGATTGAATTTATAAAAGGAATAATCTTGGATTCCGTCTATTGTTAAACTGGTTTCAAAACCGGTGGTATAACGCTCAACGGATTCATATGCGTAGAAATTAAAAAATTGTACGATGTATAAATGCGATTGGTATAAAGTAAGGTAAATGCTGCCGCCGGGCTTTGTATTGTCATTTTCATCTGTTTTAAAATTAAATTTATAAAATGGAAGTCCGGACAGTGTTATTTTTTCGATTGTGCATTGATAAACGTTTGTACCGCTGTTGATGTCCTGCTGCAGATAATTGAGTACATAGTTTTCATTGTTCCAGGTTTCTTCGAATAGACCGCATTCGATCCAGATATCTTCTTTGGGATATTTTTCACTGATTTTTTCATCGTCGTCGGGATTCACCGTATAATACAGATCGGCAGAGCTCACGGAGACGGAGGAAAAGTCGGAATCATTATAGGTTGCGGAATTTTCGGGGCCGGGAAGCTCAATCAAATCAGTGTCCGAAGGAAAATCAAATTTCAAGGCGAGCTTCTCTTTCGAAAAATGAACGGTTTCCGCGCTGACTTTGCTTAAGGGAAATAGCAGGATAAGGACGCATAGGATCAATAAACCGCTTCTGTTGTTTATTTTGCTGTTAAATTTCATCTATAGAATTTTACCATATTTTCATAGGATTATCAACTTTCAACCAAACTTTAACATGATTCCAATGTTTGGTCGATTCCCGCAACTCCGCTTATTATATTAATGCAGCCGGTTTCGGTTTTGCTGTCGAAATACGCAGGCTATTCGAGCCTAGTCTTATCGTATTTTTCTCTTTTCAATTCAATAAAACGGGTGATTTCACGGTTGCTTTTTCGCTCCAGATCAAAAGCGGGCATGTCCGAAATCGGTTCGCAGCCTTTTGCCAAAAGCGCGTCCGTAAGCAGGCGGGCGGCGAACCACGGATTTTTCACAAAAACCGGTCCGAGCGCATTGGTGAAGTAAAATCGGTTCTTCGCGATGCCTTCATCGCTCTGTTTTTGATTTCCGTATCCGTAAGTCACTTCGCCCAGCGGCTGCTCGCCGTTTAAATCGATGTCGATCATTTGAATCTGGCCGCCGATCATTTCCATCGGTTCGCCGAAAAGCTTGGTGACAAAAACTTCGTCGTTTGAATAGGTGATTTTTCTTTCTTTGCAGATCGAATTTACCAATCCCAGTCCGGCAAATGTCGAGCCGTCCTGTCTGAGCGTCTCCTTGGCAAACAGCGCGACGGTGGTGCCGACAACGACCATCGTTTTTCCTGCTTCAATATACTTCTTGAAATCCTCTGACTTATCCGCCAGTTTCTTTGCAGCTCCCTCGCAGGTGCGCAGCTCTCCCGGCGATACGAACAAGATGTCTGTATTTTCAAAATCAACCGGGGCGGCAAAGGAATCGATCCTTTCAAAACGAAAGTCGATGCCCATCAGTTCGGCCGTTTTTTTAAAGGCCAGCGCATTGCCCCTGTCCCCGTGCAGATTGAAGCTGTCGGGATACAAATAACAGAAATGGATCGTTTTCTCGCTCATATCGCTTGCTCTCCCGCATGTTTTTTAAGAAAGGATTTGAAAAGTTTAATATTGCGGATCGGCGCTATCAGATACACGTTATCGCATTCAAAAGCGCAGGCAGCGTCCAGCACCGTTTTGGGATCTTCGCTTTCGGTGACCGTAATGCCTTCTTCCCGAAAGCCGTCGTAGCGCAGACGGTTGACCTGATCATAAGCGATATAGTCCGAAAATACCATCATTTGCGTTTCGGAAGAGAGAAGCGGCGCAAAATTGGTTTCGTAAGCATAATACGTATTGGCGTAATGCGGCACCCACTGGGGCCTGCGCTCTGGAATAATGCACATGCCCAGCGCAACGACCTTGGGAAATTCATCGAGCGCGATGGCATCGACGGCCATCTGGATGGTTTCGGGGTTGCCCTGCTTGATGCGCAGATATTTTACCTGTTTTCCCTTGTAATGCAAAATATCAATGCGCCCTTCCAAATTGACAAACGTAACATAAGATTGGGCGATCTGCTCGTCCGACAAACCGAAATAATTACAGACAGCGCTTACCGCCGAATAATTGTACAGCATGATCGGTGCGTCATACGGCATCGTATGGACCGTGCCGCGGATCGTGAAAGTTTTTTGCTTGAAGTCTATATCTTTGACCTGAGTCAGAAAGTTTTCGGAAGAACGGAACGAACACTGCGTGCAGCGGAACTCACCGATATTAGCGCTGTTCATGCTTTCAAATTCGATCTTTTCAAAGCAGTACGGGCAGGGCATCGTAACATCGTATATACTGTCCTTGTTATAGGACTGACTGTTTTTATCCACGCCGAAATAGTAAACGTTTGGGCTGATGTTTTCATACGATTTGCTTCTTGGCTCATCGTTGTTTAAAAACAGGGTCATGTCTGAATTGAAGTTCCTTCGGAGCAGCTGATAGATGAAATCCGGATCGCCGTTGCGGTGCACCTGGTCCTGCATGATGTTGGTCACCATCACATTTTTTCCGGGCAGCTGACGTATGATGTACGGAAACGAACGCTCGTCCACCTCAATTAAGATATAATCCGCATCGATCTTTCCGCTCCATTTGGCTCCCGCAATCAGGCAGGCAGCCGCGCCGTTGAGCATATTGGAGCCGGTCAGATTGGCAATCACCTTAAAGCCGGACGCAGTAAGCGTATGGTACAATAAGTTAGTCGTTGTAGACTTCCCGTTTGTTCCCGTAATAAAAATCAAATGACTGAAATCGATATTTTTAAAGCCCTTCATAAAATTTTTATCGATTTTATAAGCCACCATGCCGGGGAAATCCGTGCCTCTGTTGGGGTCGATCAGCTTGATCGCGATGGCCGCCAGCTTGCTGAGCCACAATGCCAAAAGGAATTTCATTTTTACCTCTGTTTGCGTCCTAAATCATATTTTTCGTTGATGTTAATCAGCAGGATCGGCACTCCGACTGCTTCTGTCATTGTACGCGGCACAATGATCAAGCGTGGACACCATAATACAAAGTGGACGCCATATATTTAAAAGAAAAAAGTACTCGAATTTAACTGAAGCCTGAGAACAGAAATAAAATCTAATAACGGTATTGTCCATAGCACGTTAATAGATTTTATGATCCTAACCTATCCACATAGTTTTATTATAAACGTCAGCCCAAAAAAGTCAACCTTCCGCGCAGTTTTTGTTGCGGGATCAAGCAAGAATCCACTCATAATGATCATCTGTTTAAGGAATGAGCAGCTAAAGTTTTTTCATGTAGTAAATCTTTAATATTCCGATCACCAAAAACAGAAAAGAAGCGCAGGAGATCAGCGTGAAAAAGACCGTTTGATTGTAATTGCCCGCCACAATACCTGCCACCAAAATGACTAAGGCGCAGATATACATCGTAAAGCCGCCGATTTTTGATCGGATAGTTTTTTCGCGTTCATCATTCTCTTTGATATACATCGTTTCCAAGATTTGATTGTCGCGGAGTGCCTTCGAATATTTCGCAAACAGAAAGACAAATACCAGTTCGATTCCTGTAAGCCCTCCGCCCAAAAACCCTGTCAAAAAGCCGTCGTAAAATGTTTCTTTGCCTATTGGAAACCAGCCCAGGGTCTGCGCAGTAAGCAATACGGCGATGATGAGCACTGCGGCGCCAAGATAGGCGCGGCGGGTTTTGACCGTTTGTCTGTATCGTTCCATTTTTTTACCTCCGTTCGGCGGCGATACCGCCGCTTTTGTCAATATTTATGGCCGTAATAGGCCGAGAGCGCGATGATGACCGCAAGCAGAAATACCGAGCAGCCCAGCAGGGTAAAAAAGATGACCGGGTTAAAATAGCCCGCTGCGGTTGCGGCAACCAGGATGATCACCGCGCAGGTGTGCATCACCGAACCGC
>DAITPG010000066.1:0-11021 GCA_036833715.1 Eubacteriaceae bacterium
TAATAACAGGTGCTTCGGACGGCCTTGGCTTTGCGATGGCCCGAGCGCTTTTAAAGCACGGAGCGAATGTCGCGCTTGCATCCCGTCACGGAGACAAGCTGAATAAAGCGACGACGGCGCTTGAAGCGGAGGGTCTAAAACCGACACCGCTGCCTATGGATGTTCGGGATGAAGCTTCGATTATTGAAGCTGCAAAATACATAGAAAAACTGTGGGGCAAAATCGATATGCTGGTGAACAACGCGGGGCTAGGCATGGGCCGCGTCAATCCCGATTTTGCGGTTAGGGATATGCCCTTTTATGAAATCGATACGCAAGGATTCCGCGATATGATAGAAACGAATCTTATGGGCTATTTTATGGTTGCGAAAGCCTTCGCGCCCATGATGATCAGACAAAAAAAAGGGCGCATCGTAACCGTTTCGACCAGTCTGACCACCATGAAGCGGGAGTATATGTCTCCGTACGGAGCATCGCGGGCGGGCTCGGAGGCTCTTTCCGAAATCATGGGCAAGGAGTTGAAAGAATACGGAATCGATGTGAATGTGCTTTTGCCGGGCGGGGCAGTCGATACGGGACTGATACCGGGGGCGTCGAGAGCCGAATTTTTAAAAAGGCCGGGCATCCTACAAGCAGACATCATGGAAGATCCCATTTTGTTTCTGTCTTCCGAAAAGGCCGCGGGTATGAGCGGAGAGCGCATCATAGCCACTGAATTTGCAGATTGGCTCAAAGAAAAGGGGTTTGAAAAATAAGAATCGAAAAAAAGCTCGGCAAACAATCGAGCTTTAAAATACTGCAATCAGATACTTCAGATCTCTATCCCTAAAAAACGCTTGACCAGTAATCCGATCAAAAAGGAAACCGCCGCGACACCGATACTGATCGCTGCCATTTCTTTAAATCGGCTGAAGAAGGGCAGATCCTTTGCCACGGAAATATAATAAGTGAATACGGTGATAATCAAAAGTACCATCCCCAGCATGCAGCCGAGCGCTGCGCCGAAAAGCTGCGACGGAAAGATCAAATAGGGCGTAACAAGCAAAGCCACCGTAATGCAGTAGGCAATGCCGGTATAAACGCAGGATTTTAAAGCATTGCCGCTTCCCTCGCTCTTAGCGGAAAGATATTCCGAAGAAGCCATGGAAAGTGTGGCGGAAATGCCTGTAATGAGGCCGGATAAAGCCACCAGCTTTTATCGCGCAGCGCAAAGGTAAGACCGGCCAAGGTTCCCGTAAGCTCCACCAAGGCATCGTTCAAACCGAGCACCATGGAGCCCACGTATTGCAGACGCTCTTCATCCAGCATAGCGATCAGCAGCTGTTCGTGACGCTGTTCCTCATCCGATATCTGCATGGCCTCGGGTATTTCCCGGGCAATTTCGGCATAAATCGACGATGCGGAATCCTCCCCTTTTTCCATCAGCTTGATAGCGAAAGTATAGCCGAAAAGTTTGGCTATCAATGTAAACCATGCTATCTTCAGCCTGTCTGCCTTTACGGACTGCTTTGTATAGTTGATCCATAATTTGCTGTGGGCATATTCTTCGTTTGCGATATCGTTTAATGTTTTTTTGTTGGCTTCATCCTTCACGCCGCGCGCAATGTTGCGGTAAATATAATATTCGGTAAGCTCTCCTTTTTGCATTAAAAGGATGAGTTTTTTGGTTTTTTCGCTGATTTCCATAAAGTTTCTCCGAAACTGTTCTTGATTTACCTGTATTATAGCATAACGGACGAAACAAAAAAACGGCATTTTTTATACGCCGTTTTTGATTGGATCCCTTTTATTTATCCAGCATGCCGATCAGCGTCTGCACCGTTTGATCAAACAGCTTCGTCTTCTTCGCATGGATTTTTCCGTCGTTTGCGTTTTGGTAAAGCTCTTTGTCAAATGCAACCTTATCCAGCAGAGGGATATTGAAATTTTTAGTGAGCTCTTCGGTATAATCGGCTTTCATGGCATCATCCGCGTAGTTTTCTATAAGACCGACAATGTTAAGCTTGCATATCTTTGCGTAATTGACCGTCCGCGAAGTTAAAATGGTGGAAATCTCGCTCGGGTCGGTAATGGCGATCACACCGTCGATCGTCGGCAGGTTGAATAACATCTGCGTTGTATCGCAGGTATCCGAAGGCGTGTCGATCAACAGAAAATCGAGGGTGTCCCAAATAACATCCATCCAGAATTGCTTGGCGAATGCCGCCGCCCGCGGGCCGTCCCAAATAAGGGGAGCGGAAGGGTTGGATGTGAGCAGCGGAAGGGAGATGATGCTGATCCCGTTTTCTGTCTGCACAGGGAACATGCCGCCTTTGATGATTTCGGGATTTTCGGCTGTGCCGAAAAGCAGAGAAATAGTCGATCCCGAAAGATCCCCATCCAGTATGCCGACCCGGTATCCTTTATTTTTGAGCTCGCATGCCAGCAGCGATGTCACAAACGATTTGCCGACACCGCCTTTTGCGGATGCGAAGATGATCGTTTTTTTGACGACCGAAAGCCTGTGCATGGTATCTTCAACGACTTCATTTAAAAATTCTTCACCCGAACAATCTTCTCCGCATGTCGAGCAGTCATGCGTGCAATTATCTTGATCCATATTGATACTCCTTTCAATTGCCGTAAGTTTCTGATATCATTATAAACGATTTCGACAATTTATTTACTTTTTTTAAACAATATATTATAATCATTTCAATCAAGTGAGGCAACTATGTATAAATTTAAAACAAAAGGCGTATGCTCCGCCGAAATCAGATTGGATATCAAGGACGGCATTATTCGTGAGGTGGAATTTCTGGGCGGCTGCGACGGCAATTTAAAAGGCATCGGAAAACTTGTTAAAGGAAGAAAAGCATTGGAAGTCGCGCAGATGCTAAAAGGTACCCGTTGCGGCTATAAAAACACATCCTGCCCCGATCAGCTTTCATTGGCCATCGAAGAAGCGTTAAAGCTTGAAGAAGTCCGCTCGTAAATACATAACCACAATCATTGCCGCGGCACCGCTCGCGGTATCTTTATGATTTAAAATAGCAGAAAATGGGTTTTTAGGTAGGGGCGGACATCAAAACATATTGATAAACAATAAATAATTATCGCAAAACTTTTGCTGTGCCAAAGATTTATGCTATAATATAAATTGCATTTCAGCCCAAAATATAGGTATGCTGATTATCTATCGGCGCTTAAGAAGTGTCAAAAGGCTTATTACCCGGAGGTTATTCATGAATGCGTTTGAACGCCTCAGCGGCGAACGAAAGATTCATTTGTATTATACCATGCTTCTTTCCCGAAGTTTTGAAGAAAAAGTAAACGAGATGTTTATGAAAGGCATGATCCACGGGACCACGCATCTGGGCATCGGGCAGGAAGCCAATCACGCAGGCGTCAGCGCCGCGCTCAATGAAGATGATTGGATACTTACCACGCATCGCGGACACGGACATTATATCGGCAAGGGCGGTTCGACCAGAGAAATGATGGCAGAACTCTTTGGCCTCAAAGACGCGGCATGTCACGGTTTGGGCGGATCGATGCATTTAGCCGACCTGAAAAATTACAATATGGGCAGCAGCGGCGTTGTCGGCGGCGCTGTTCCGTTGGGCGTAGGCATGGCCTTTGCGTTAAAATATCAAAATAAAAGCAATATTGTGCTTACCTTTTTTGGCGACGGTGCATCCAATCAAGGAATGACGCTCGAATCAATGAATCTGGCTTCCGTTTGGAAAGTTCCGATGATCTTTTACTGCGAAAACAATCTCTATGGCATGTCGGCTCCGGCCGATAAATTTGTCGGCGGCGGAGATATTCCCCTGCGAGCCAAGTCCTTCGGGATCGAAAGCGCATCAGTAAACGGTAACAATGTGATAGATATCTATAATGCTGTAAACGAAGCCGCACGTTATGTGCGCGAGACCGGCCTGCCCTATTTGATCGAATCGAAGACCTACCGTTGGCTGGGCCACTCCAAAAGTGATCTGCGCAAGTATCGCACCAAAGAAGAAGAAGACAGTTGGAAAGCCCGCTGCCCTCTATGCTATTATGAAAATTATCTGATAGAACATAAAATAATTTCAGCGCATGAAGCCGGCAGAATGAAAGAAAAGGCGGCCGCCCAGATCGAAGAAGACGTAAAAGCCTGCATCGGCGGCGAAATCCTTTCTGTCGAAGACGCCATGAACTATGTCTATTTCGGGCAGGAGGATGAAGCATGCCGATAATAACTTTTGCTCAAGCCATCCGAGATGCGATGCGCGAAGAAATGATGCGCGATCAAAATGTCGTGCTCATCGGCGAGGATATCGGCGTATACGGCGGCGGTTTCGGCGTCACGCGCGGCATGTATGAAGAATTTGGAGACAAAAGGCTCATTGAAACGCCCATCAGCGAAACCGCGTTTACGGGTGCGGGCGTGGGCATGGCTTTAATGGGCATGAGACCCATCGTCGAGATCATGTTCGGTGATTTTGTATCGCTGACCGTGGACCCCATCATCAACCATGCTGCCAAATATTATTTTATGACTGCTAAGCAGGTGCATGTGCCGTTGGTGCTTCGCACGCCGTTCGGCTCGGGCACGGGTGCCGCCGCGCAGCATTCGCAGTCGCTGGAAAGCTTATATTTAAATACGCCGGGGCTTAAAGTCATTATGCCTTCGACGCCATATGACGCCAAGGGGCTGCTAAAAGCGGCCATCAGGGACGATTCCCCCGTTCTGTTTTTTGAGAACAAACTGCTTTACCGTGCGGAAGGCGAAGTTCCGGAAGAGGACTACATATTGCCCATCGGAAAAGCGGATATCAAAAAAGAAGGCACGGATATCACCATCATCACTTACTCCAGGATGGTCAAGACTTCGCTGAACGCCGCCCTTGCTTTGGAGAAGGAAGGCATCAGCGCGGAAGTGCTGGACCTTCGCTCGCTGCGTCCGCTGGATACCGCCGCAATCATCGAATCGGTTAAAAAAACTTCCCGAGCCCTCATTGTTTATGAAGCTCCTCAGTTTGGAGGCTTCGGCGGTGAGATCGCCGCACAGATCAATGAAAGCGAAGCTTTTTATCATTTGGACGCACCCGTCAAACGACTTGGAGGGCTCGAAATGCCCGTGCCGTATAATCCCGCTTTGGAAAAGGCCATTGTTCCCACAGAGGAAAAGATCATACAAACCGTAAAATCCATGATCAAATGATTTGAGGTACGCAGTGAAAAAAATCTTAGCCACGCCGAAAGCAAAAAAATACGCTTACGAAAATCATCTGTCCATGGATGACATAAAAGGAAGCGGCGAATACGGCAGCATTCGTTACGGTGACTTAAAGAATGCGCACGCTGGCAAAAAGATCACAAGTGTTGCGCAAAAAATGGCCGATTACTATAAAATCAATGTCAACGAAATCAAAACGGGCAATAAATCCATCGGCAAAGACGATGTGCTTAAATACGTTAATTTCGCCGAAATCAAACCGCTTTCCCAAAAAAGAAGGGCACTTGCCAATAATATCCAGCAAAGTCTAAACAACTCGGCGCAGTACACGCTTTTTTCCGAATTGGATACTACTGTGATCATGAATTACTTCGCAGGCAAAAAGGCGGAAATACTTGATAAAACATCAAAAAAGCTCACCTTTACGGATATTCTTGTTTTTGTTGCCGCCAAAGCGCTGATGAATTGCAAAAAACTCAATTCGTCCCTCATCGGCGATAAAATGTATCTATATAATTATGTGAATATTTCGATTGCCGTAGCCAATGACGACGGACTGGTGGCTCCTGTGATCAAAGGCGCCAATTTGATGCGGCTGGAACAGATCCTCGATACCCGGGAAGACATCGTCCGCCGATCAAAGGAACGCAGGCTGACCCCCGATGATATGGCGGGCGGCACCTTTACGATATCCAATTTAGGCAATTCATTTGTCACTTATTTTACACCCATCATCAATTATCCGCAAAGCGCCATCCTAGGCGTCGGGAAGACCGAAAAAAAACCAAAAGTCATACAGGATTCTATCGTTGTGCGCGATGTTACTTATTTTAGCCTCACGATGGATCATCTGATTTTGGACGGGAAAGACGGCGATCATTTTTTTGCCGAATTAAACGAAATTTTGCAGCATCCGCATCACTATATAGTGTAGAAAAGGAGACAGACAAATGGGCGAATATATGCTCATGCCCAAGCTGGATATGTCCATGGAAAAGGGCACCATCGTCAGCTGGCTTGTCAAAGAAGGCGACAAGATTGAAAAAAACGATTACGTCGTTGAAGTGGAAACGGGTAAAGTAAGCATACAGGTGGATAATACCGTCATGAGCGGAATTGTCCTTAAAATCTATTATGAGCTCGGTGACACGGTCGATGTCAACTGCCCGATTCTCTATATCGGGAAAGCGGGAGAAGTGCCGCCATCCAAAGAAGATGCCATGACTTATTCGCTTACCGATACTTTCAAAGAAATTTATAGAACCGAAAGCGCCGGTCAGGACCGTTTCGATTATGACCTGATCGTGCTCGGCGGCGGTCCAGGCGGCTATACCTGCGCGATACGCGCGTCTCAGCTCGGAAAAAAAGCGCTGATCATCGAAAAAAACGAAATCGGCGGCATCTGCCTTAATAAGGGCTGCATCCCGACCAAGTCCTTCATAAAAAACGCGCAGGTACTGCAAACCGTTAAAAACGCCAGGGAAATGGGCATTGATATTCCCGTCTTTAAAGCGGATTGGAAAGAAGTTCTCCGCCGCAAAAATGAAGTCGTTGAATCTCTCCAAAAAGGTTTGAACGTAGTTCTTAAGCAGAACAATGTCACCGTTATGGAGGGCGAAGGAAGGATTACAGATAAAAACACCGTGGCTGTCGGGGAACGCAAAATAACGGCGACGCATGTTGTTTTGGCGACGGGAAGCCGTCAAAAGAAAAGCGTATTTTCCTCCGACGCAACCGTTGATCTTTATTTCAGCGAAGAGATACTGGACTTGCAGGAGCTGCCCCAAAGCATGGTGATCTCCGGAGGCGGAGTCATCGGACTTGAAATGGCTTACGTATTCAATGAATACGGGGTCAAAGTTAAAGTCGTCGATTCGCGCGAACGCATCGTAATGAGCGCGGATAAAGAGATATCCAAATTTTTGGAGCGCGAATTAAAAAACAGCGGTATCGAGTTTTTGCTTGGCTGTTCTGTGGAAAAAACGAAAAACGGAAAAGTGATCCTCAGTGACGGCAACGCGATAGAAGCCCAGGTTTTGTTTATCTCGGATAAGCGCAAAGCCGTAGTGCCGAATTGCTATGCGGATATCAGGTTGACTCCAAATCATTTTATACAAATCGATGAGAATATGCAGACATCGCTTGAGAATCTTTACGCCATCGGGGACTGCTGCGGAAAGAATCTGACGGCGCAGGCGGCCACGCGCCAAGGAAATGTGCTTGCAGAAAATCTTTTCGGAATGAAAAGCAAGATCAATTATGAAACCATTCCCACCTGCCTGTTTTCTTATCCCGAAGCGGCATGGATCGGCCTTACGGAAGAAGAAGCCCGTGGGCGAAAAATCCCCATTAAAGTAAGCAAAACTCGCTTCTCCTCGGTTGGAAAAGCGCTTGCAAGCGGCCAGACGCAGGGACTAGTGAAAGTTATTGCCGACAGCCGGTG
Source organism: Eubacteriaceae bacterium (assembly GCA_036833715.1). GTDB lineage: Bacteria > Bacillota > Clostridia > Eubacteriales > Anaerofustaceae > JBGMEA01. Next base: position 7,647 of record DAITPG010000066.1, read on the forward strand.
GGACGAGATACTGGGCGTGCATATCATCGGCGCCAACGCGACAGATATCATTGCGCAGGCAGCCATAGCGATAACGGCGGAGCTATGCAGCAGCGATATTGCAAACACGGTGTTTGCGCATCCCACGTTTTCCGAAGCCTTTATGGATGCTTGCGGCGGATTGACGCATAAATATACGGTTTGATGTCATTCCTCCCCGATATCTTTCAGCCACAGCGCAGCGGAAGCGTCGCTTGGCATGCGAAGATCGGAACGCGGCGATAACGTGACGGAGCCGATCTTCGGGCCGTCCGGAAGGCAGGATCGTTTAAACTGTTGCGAGAAGAATCGTCTGTAGAAAGTCTTCATCCACTTATGGATCGTTTTTTTATCATAGGTTCCTTCAAAAGATCTCTGCGCCAGCCGCAGGATCTTTTTTGGCGTGTAAAATCGTCGCAGCGAATAATACAGAAAAAAGTCGTGCAGCTCATAGGGGCCTACGATTTCTTCGGTCTTCTGCTCAATCTGACCGTCTTTTGCGGGCAGCAGTTCGGGTGAAACTGGCGTGTCCAAAATATCCAGAAGTACGGCGCGTTCCTGCTCGCTGCCGGCGGTATCGGCGGCGTAGCGGACGATATGCCTTACCAGCGTTTTGGGAACGGAAGCATTTACATTGTACATGCTCATATGATCCCCGTTGTAGGTCGTCCAGCCGAGCGCGCCTTCGGAAAGATCTCCCGTGCCGATAACAAGGCCGTTTTCCTCATTTGCGATATCCATAATGATCTGAGTGCGTTCTCTGGCCTGCGCATTCTCAAACGTCGTATTATGCATTGCAGGGTCGTGCCCGATATCGCTGAAATGCTTCAATACGCTGTCGGTGATATCGATGGTTCGCAGTGTCACGCCCAGGTTTTCGCAGAGTGTTTCCGCGTTGCTTTTTGTTCGCTCGGTGGTGCCGAAACAGGGCATATTGACTGCGATCACATTTTTTCTGGGCAGACCCAGCAAGTCCATGGTGCGCACGGTCACCAGCAGCGTCAGACACGAATCCAGCCCGCCGGATATGCCGATAAGCGCTGTTTTAGAGCCTGTATGTTCCATGCGCTTTTTAAGGCCGTAAGACTGCATGGACAAAATCATTTCACAGCGGTATTCCCGATCCCTTACATCCGTCGGAACAAAAGGCGTAGTCGGGAATTCGCGCGTAAGCTCGGTCTGCTCTTCTTTCATGCGGAAAGGTAAAAAAAGATAACCTTTGCCCTCATTGAGCTTGAAAGTGGAAACCTTGCGGCGCTCATTTTCCAAAAAATCGACATCGATTTCGGAAATAACCAGCTCGCTGCGAAAAGGACGGCTTTCTGCCAGTAGCGTACCGTATTCGGCGATTAAATTATGCCCCGAAAATACTACATCCGTTGTAGACTCGCCCTCGCCTGCGTCGGCGTAGACATAGCCGCAGACAAGACGGCCGGATTGACCGACAACAAGAGAGCGCCGGTAATCCTCTTTTCCGATGATCTCATCGCTTGCGGAAAGATTCACAATAATATTGGCTCCTGCCAGAGCATGTTCCACGGACGGAGGCTGCGGCACCCATAAGTCTTCGCATATCTCAACGGCAAGGGTAAAAGAACGCATTCCCTCGCATCGAAAAATCAGATCGGTGCCGAAAGGATATTCGTTTTCTCCGATTTTAACGGTTGAAATATCCTCCGGAGCTTCCGAAAAATGCCGTTCCTCATAAAACTCGCTGTAATTCGGGAGGTTTTTTTTGGGAACGATGCCAAGGATCTCGCCGTTATAAACGACGGCGGCGCAATTATAAAGTTTACCCCCTTTGATGAGAGGAAGTCCGACGACCGTTATCATCGCTTGTTCTTTGCTTGCCTGTACGATTTTAAGAAGCGCATCGGAGGCGCTGTCTATTAAAATACGGTGGGAGAACAGATCTCCGCAGGTATATCCCGTGATGCAAAGCTCGGGAAGCGCAAGGATGCGGGCTTTTTTGTCCGCCGCTTGGCGCATCAATTCTATGATTTGTTTGGCGTTATGTTCGCAATCCGCCACAATGACCTTGGGAGTAGCCACTGCGGCTTTGATAAATCCGTCACGCATAATCCGTTTTCCTTTTTCTATTTAAAATAAGCGGTTTGCCCTACAATATACGTAAGACTTCAGCTTTATTATATAGTTTCGGCTGATAAATTACAAGTTATTCCAATTCGTACGCGCTCTAGGCGCATGGATGTGTATGTAAGTACGCCGCTTGACCGGATTTTTATTGCATCGGCGTTTGTTTTCGATTATAATCATATGGAATCAAAATCATTTACGGCAAATTACAAAGGAGATCATTATGGAATCGATCATTACCGTAACGGGAGATATTTTAAATAAGATCAGTATCGGAGCCAACTGGGGATTGGGGCTCATCGCGATGGCGCTCATCGTCAAAGTGGTGACACTCCGCATCGTTTTTCGCGATACCAGAACCCTACAAATTTCGGATGTCATTCGTCCGCAATATGATCAAATCTATAAGAAATACGAGAAAAATCCTGATAAGCGCGCAAAAGAACTGGTGATGTTTCAGCGAAATAACGGCTGCAATCTGTTTGCCGGTTACGGCTACGGGATAACTCAGGCGATCATTCTGGTATTTTTGGCACTGCTTTTTATGAATATGCAAACTTATCTGGATGCCGGGCTTGCCGCTCCGAAGCTCAATTTCATATGGATCAGTGATTTGAGCTTAAGTCCCCTGCAGCTCATTTCAGCTGAAAACGGCGCTCAATTGTACGCTTTTATCGGTTCTACGATTTTTCCGTTTATCGCATCCATCCTTTATTACTCTCTGGCGAAATTTATCAACAAAAAATCGCTGGTCGAAAAAACCAACCAGCAGAAAATCACGCTTGCGGTTATTATAGTTGGCCTGCTGCTCACCCCGCAGGGGGTCGGTTTATATCTGGCCGTCACCATGATTTTAACGGCATTTCAGTATTGGTTCGTTATCAAAAACATGCCTGTGGACGAAGAAGGGTATGCCGCGCATATTAAAAAGAAAAGCAAATAAATCAAAACAAAAGCGGACACTGAAAATGTCCGTTTTTTTGTTTGACCGAGCACATGCGCTTTGCATATATTAATGTGAGGTGCAATCATGTCAAACTCCATTTGGGACATCGACCCGGGGCTGCTGATCATACTTGGAGCGGTCATTGCGGTTTTGATATCTGAAAATCTAAGCAACGACGAAATGAACGTGATCGGTAACTTTCTGCAAGATATCGGCACGGGCATTTCCACGTATGCCGCGCAGCAGCAGCTTCAGCAGGACAATGAAGAAATGCAGTGCAGGCTGGATGATATGGAGAGGCAGATTAAAGTTTT